>JARROU010000272.1:0-3099 GCA_037383585.1 Campylobacterales bacterium
GGCGAGCGTCGCCGCCGCCTCGGCCGACTACCTGATTCCCCAGTTCATTTTGGCCTACCTTCCCGACGGTGTCAAAGGGTTGCTCATTGCCGCCATCCTCGCCGCGGCCATGTCCAGCATCGACTCGGCGCTCAATTCGCTCTCCGCCGTCACGCTTCATGACTTCGTCTTGAAAGTGAAACACATCGTGGGGGTACAAGAGATCCGGCTGAGCCAGATCACCACCGTCTTCTGGGGGACCGCGATCATCGCCTTCGCGTTTCTGGTCGGCGCCATCGCCGATACCGTCATCGAAGCGATCAACAAGATCGGTTCCGCCTTTTACGGACCGGTCCTTGCGGTATTCTTGGCCGGGGCGCTGCACAGGCGTATCGGGAGCAACGCCATTTTGGCCGGCCTGTTCGCGGGCGTCGGCGTCAACCTATTCTTGTGGGTCATGCACCCGGAAGTGATGTGGATGTGGTGGAACGTGACCGGGGTGCTGGTCGCCTATGTGAGTGCGCTGCTGCTGTCAACGACCTGGTTTCAAGAACGCGATTCCGACTGCACCGCGGAACATAACATTGCACTCACGTGGACGGGAATGGACACCGTGCTGGCGGGCTATTTTGTGATGATGCTCATGGTGCTTTGGCTTATCGAAAAAGGGATGACCCCTTGATAGGAAACGGCAGGCATGACAAACCAAAGGAGACCCATCGACACCCCGCGAACGTCTTTTGATCATCAAAGCAAGAAAGTACTGTCCCCTGTTGTTTCGGGACGGATGTCCACGGAATGGTTGCTCTACCCTTTTGTATGTTGCGCTGTGCTACACTATAAATTACTAAGCAACCGGTTCATAATTATGTTGGGCGTCATGATCTTCGGCCAAGCTGGCCGGGACGGAAAGGGGATGCGCTGGTATGTCTAAGCTAAAACGCACTGTGTGGCTCATAATCACCGCATTGCTGGTGGGAGGAAATGCTATGGCTGTGGAAGAAGCAAAATATTCCGTCATGCTTAAAGACGATAAGTTTGAACTGCGAAAGTACGAGCCGCACATCTTGGCTGAAACCATCGTAGACGGTGATTTTGAAGATGCTGGCAGTGCAGCGTTCAACCGTCTTTTCAAGTACATCTCCGGCAAGAACAAGCGGCAGCAAAAAGTGGCGATGACCTCGCCAGTCGGACAGTACCCTTCGAGCCGAAAAATTAAAATGACATCGCCTGTGAGTCAAAAAGAGCATGATGGAAAGTGGGTTGTCAGTTTCATGATGCCGGCATCATTCACGCTGGAAACGACTCCGGAGCCGCTGGATTCTTCTGTGGAGCTTCGTCAGGTTCCGGCACGTTACATTGCCGCCGTGCGCTACTCCGGCTTTTGGAGCCTCAAAAACTACAACCGCAATCTGGAAAAATTGAAGGGGTGGATAAAGGAGAAGGGGTACCGTCCGATCGGGGAGCCGATCTGGGCCAGGTACAACCCTCCATTTATGCCGTGGTTTCTTCGGCGCAACGAGATTTTGGTTCCCGTGGAACCCCCGGACCGATATTGAGTGAGGAATCGTGCAATTATACGGCCTACACACTCCTTTACAGGCCTTTAGTCCTGGGAGAGCTTCCGTTTCCATAGGTAATAACAGCTCCAATTCAGAAAGCCTCTTTTCAGCCTGTTTCTATTAACATTATTTAATCTTTATATACACAAGGAGTTTGGATGCGCTCTGGGAACCCGGCACTCAATGACAAAACGGTTGAAGGCCTCGAAGCCTCTCAGGAGGCCATGACTCTTGAAGGGACCGTCAATAAAACGGCGCTGCTTCTGCTTCTCGTCGTTCTCACCGCCTCATGGACATGGGAGCGCACGCTTCAGGCCGAAAGCCCCGCGCAGATCGCGCCCTATATCCTCATCGGTGCGCTCGGCGGTTTTGTGGTCGGGCGGCGGTCGGGCTGACGTTCGGGACGCTTTTTTGCATGCTGGGGGCGTATCGAAGCGGCCTGATCAAGCCGACGGAAAATTTCAAGCTCGGCGTCGTCGCCGCGACCGGTGGCATCGCGGTCCTCTACCTGGTCGACCTCGGTCTGTCGGTTTTTCTCGGCCAGCACGTTCCCTTCATTCACGAAAGCGGGCCCCTCGGCATTGCTTTCAGCGTCTTTGTCGTCATCATTGCGGCGCTCAACCTGGTTCTGGATTTCGACTTCATCGAAACCGGGGTTGAAAACGGCAGCCCGAAATACATGGAATGGTACGGGGCCTTCGGTCTTTTGGTCACCCTCATCTGGCTCTACCTCGAGATCCTGCGCCTGCTCGCCAAATCGCGCAAATAAGACGACGCTCATTTAAACGTCATGTCTCAAAGAGGCAGCCGTATTGAAACTTGCAAGGCTCTATCCGCGGGTACCGACTATTGCCAGGATCGCCGCTGCCGAGGAGGTCTAAAGCTACGGCTCGATCCACTGCTTGCGCAGGGCGGTCAATGCATCGTCATCTATGATGGCAATGACCTTCTATGTGCGGGCTCTGGGTAGTGACAAAACACTATATAAGAAAGCATATAGAGCCGGACAATGCCATCCTCTACATCGGCTCGATTAAACAAGAGTTAAATACGAAACAGAAGAAGCATATTTATTTTCTAATGTTTTTCATACGATATACTTATCAGAATATGCACTTAAAAGAGACCAGAGAACCTACTGAAAAAACCACTATCGGTATCCTCGCATACGGTAGCCTGATCCATCCCGAGGAGTTTTCCCGCAAAGAGATCGTCGGCGTTATCCCCGTCAAAGTGCGCGGATTCAAAAGACTTTTCAACCAGAAGCCCTCCTGGCGCAAAGGCGAAGGCAACCGCATCGGCGTGCTCAACGTCGAACCTTCCCATGAACACGTCATCAATGCCGTCTGCCTCTGCTTCGAGTCCGAACACCCCGAAGAGCTCAACACCAGAGAGCGCGGCTATACGCAGCTGCAGGTCGTTGCCGAACACATCGAATGCTACCCGGGGCACGAGCTCCCCGAAGCGATCGAGTGCTACCTCTTCATGGGAAAAGAGGAGATGAAACGGCACGACATCCTTCCCAACTGCGACTACCTGAGCATCTGCATGAGCGGGG
>JARROU010000273.1:0-1902 GCA_037383585.1 Campylobacterales bacterium
CGAAGGGCGCGGATGATGACCGCATTCTTCGAGATGCTTTCCGCTTTTGCATTGTCATTGACGAGATCGTACAGGTCAAGCGGCAGGGAGATGGAGAACGTTTTGGTCTCCACTTTTTTCTTTTTCTTGACGAGATTGGTCACGTTCTGAAGCAGCTCGATGATTTTTTTCGTGTCGATCGGCTTCTGGATGAAGCTGTTGACGCCGATTTCGATCGTCTGGGAGATTTTCTGAATGTCATTGCTTGCCGAGATGACAACGACCATCTGCTGCGGGTTGATCTCACGGATCTTGCGTGCAAGTTCGATGCCGTCCATCTCGGGCATGATAATGTCTACGAAAACGATATCAGGCTTTTTCTGCTTGAACAGTTCAAGGGCTTCCTTGCCGTTGAAAGCGGAAGTCACATCCTTAAAGAAGTTCTTGAACGTTGAACTGAGTAGTTCGTTCGCCACGGCTTCATCTTCGACGACCATCGCGGTCATCTTTTTTGTTTCTTCGGTCAGCTGTACCAGGTCAACATTTTTCATTTCTGTTTCCTCTTGATGATTTCTGTCTATATCCTACACCGTTATCGTCAAATGGCGTGAGCGCATCATAAACCATTAGGCTGTTATATAACGTTGTGGAATTATAATAACAATAAAGTTACACGAACTTAAAACAATTGAGAGACTTAATATTTTTTAAACTGTTCGAGCCATTCATGGTTGGATTCTACCGTCTTCTCTTTCTGTTCCAGCAGGGATTCGATGATCGATTTCAGTGTCTGTTCATCCATAAAGGCAAGCAGGTCGGGGTTGATGTGGGTTGTCTTTTCCCCGTCATAGCTGTTTAGCAGGTTTTCGATGTCTGCGATCAGTTCCTGTTTTGTACTCAAATTACAACTCCTTTGCTTTCGGCCCGGTATAGCGCTGGCGCGGCCGGGCAATTTTTTTCTCGTGATCGTCATTGAACTCAATCCACTGGGCGAGCCACCCGACCGTACGGCCGATGACAAAGATGATGGTGAACATCTCTTTGGGTATTTTCAGCGCCGTCAGAATCAATCCGGAATAAAAATCGACATTCGGATAGAGTTTCCGGGAAATGAAATAGTCATCGCTCAGGGCGACGGCTTCGATCTTTTCCGCAATGTGCAGAAGATGATTGTCGACTCCCAGTTCGTCTTTGAGCTCATCGAGGAGCTTTTTGAGGATTTTCGCCCTCGGATCGAAATTCTTGTAGACCCGATGCCCGAAGCCCATCAGGCGGAAATCGTCGTCGGGGTCTTTTGTTCTGGCAATAAATTCGTCCACGCGGTCGACGGAGCCGATGTATTCCAGCTGCGCGATGACCGATTCGTTCGCGCCGCCGTGCGCACGTCCCCACAGTGCATTGATGCCGGCCGTAATCGCCGCGTAGGGGTGCGCCCCCGTAGAGGCGACGGAACGCACCACCGTCGTGGAGGCATTCTGCTCATGGTCTGCGTGCAGGGTGAATATGGTATCGAGCGCACGGATCTGGACCTCGGGGATTTCAAGATCCTGTCCGGGGTAGGCATGCATCATATAAAGGAAGTTCTCTGTAAACGAACGGTCCAGATCAGGGTAGATAAAGGGGATGCCGAGCGAACGTCGGTAAGCGAAAGCCGCCAGGGTAGGGACCTTGGCCAGCAAACGGCGCCGCATCACCAGCAGGTCTTGTTCGCTTGTCATCATAATGTGTTCCGAATAAAAAGCGGACAGCGCCGATACGGCCGAAGACATCATCGCCATGGGGTGAGCCTTGTCCGGGAAAGAGTAAAAAAGGTTCTTCAACCCTTCATGTACATAAGCTCTTTTGCGATCCGAAACATGCAGCAATCCTTCCTATTATTGTACACAAAAGTCGTCGGGAAGATTGATGCACAGGGCGTATTAA
>JARROU010000274.1:0-3003 GCA_037383585.1 Campylobacterales bacterium
AGAGCTTCTGTTTGGCGGCGGGATGTTCCGGGGCTTCCTGCTCCGGCGCGGCATCCTCCCTCTCCTGTTCGACAAGGAGTTCATCGAACTTCGACTCCTGCGTCGCGAGCATTAAACTTTCAAAAGTGCGGAGCTTCGAGAGCAGCCGGTCCGAAGCGGGCAGCAGCTCCTCGTAATAGTTCTGTGCCAGCTTCAGCTCGCTCGCGCTGGCCTTTTTTGGGCCGAAAACCGCCATGATGCCGCCCGTTTTACCGGCAAACAGGGTTCCGTAGATTTTCAGATAGATGTCATAGCATTTCGTATGCAGTTCGATCATCTCGTCGATGATGTTTTTGGCGTTGGAGGTCGAAAAGGCCATCGCATCGCTGTACAGCCAGCGGCTGAAATCACTGTCGGATTGGTTGACCGGGACGGCCTCTTTATCGAGCGTGACCCCCGAAACCATAAGTTTGATCTGGTTGATCCATTTGTGCTGATGCGTTCGTGCACCGCGGATATGCTGGATGTATTTCTCTTTCGATGACATGGTAAACTCCTGTGGAATACGGTAGTGTACTCCATCTGTACGTAGATGTGTTCCAGATTGTTGGATAAAATTTAATCAGACATGAGAATAGTTTGTGCGCCAAAAAAGCACATTAGTCCGTGCGCTCGAACGCGGCGCTCTTCTTTGGGCTTCGATGTGCGGCTTCAATGCGCTTTCGGCGGTGCAGGAGCGACCGCGCATCCATGCCGATTTTCAGGAACACCAGCACGATCAGTCCGACGGTCGGCTGTTCCAGTGCGCTCAGCAAAAAGCCGCCGCCGATCAGACCGAGGTGCAGGACGACGACCCGCCCGTACGGCTCGTTCATCCAGGTCCCGAGGGTCGTGCGCTCAAATTCGCCGCTTCGGATATAATCCACGTAAAACGAGACGGCGTGGCTGATGAACAGCAGGGTGATCGCCGTCGAGACGCCGTTGGCCAGTACGTTGCTGTGCCAGAAGTAACCGGCTGGTCCGTAGAGCTGAATATGGTGCGCGTCGGGTGCGAAGAGGGCGATGACGAAGACGCCGTGGGCAAACGTGAACATGCCGTAATGGACGGTGAAAAACGGGACGAAAAAAAGCTTGGCAAAGTTGATCCCGGGATCCCGCGGGCGGTTGGCGAGCAGTTTCAGAATATTGAAAAGACCGATGACGACGTTTTCCGCCCAGAAAAGAAAGAGGAGTTCGAACACATCCCACCCCCGCTCCAGTACGCCGTAGAGCGGGTAGAGGTTGGCGGCGAACAAAACGATCAGCGGCAGGGAAACGAATCTCTGCAGTGCTGCGATCACGGACGTTTTCCGTCAGTGTTCATGATGGTAGTGATGGTGGTGTTCTAAAATCTCGCGGACCGCGTCTTCTTCGAGCGGCTGTATCTCCTGTACGGTGGCATCGAAAACGAGGCTCTGCCCGGCGAGGGGGTGATTGCCGTCGAGGACGGCTTCCTCGCCGCGGATCTCCTTGACGGTGTAGATGATAACGTCTTCGGGGTTCTCCTCAAGGTAGCCGTCGATCTCCATGCCGACGGCAAGGTCGTCGGGCAGTTCGTGCAGCGACTCTTCCAAGACGAGTGATCCGTCGTAGTCGCCGAAGGCTTCTGCGGGGGCGAGTTCAATGTGTACATTGTCTCCGACTTTTTTCCCTTCCAGCGCGCCTTCGACTTTTTCGAAAATCTGGCCGTATCCGCCGTGCAGATACGTCAGCAGTTCCTCTTCGGGATTGAGCAATTCCCCCTCCGTGGAGGTCAGACGGTATTCAAGCGTGACGAGACTGTTTTTCGTGATGGGCATTTCGGTTCCTTGCGGCGGTATCAAAGCCTAGGGTTTCTATAGGAATTATAGCGTGTCCGCATCCCCGATGGGCATGGGCCGAAGCGCCTGCGCAGACGCAGGAAATCAGCATGGAAAGTATGCTGAACGTCGCGGCGAATTATCTCGACGGGGTCTATGATGATGCCCTCTTGTCCCTTTCGCTGATCGCAAAGACGCCGGAGGCCGAGCGGGGCGACTGGCCCGGGATCAAACGCTACCTTGCCATGATGAAAGCGCAGCTGCCGGGGGTCTATTTCTATGTCCTGCCCAACGGCAACTATTACTCCGTCGGCAAAGACTACACAAACCTAAATCTGAGCAACCGTCCCTATTTCAAACCTCTTTTTGCCGGAAATCCGGTGCGCGGCTTCCCGATTTACAGCCGCTCGACGGGGAAAAAGTCGGCACTGGCGGCGGTGCCCGTCGTCGTGGACGGAAAGGTGACGGGGGCTTTGGGCATATCGATCTTCCTGGACGAACTGCATACAAAACTCAACCGCATGCTTGTCCTGCCGCCGGACTATACGTGGTTTGTCCTCAACGACGAAGGGAATACGATGCTCGATGACGACAGCGATTTCATTTTCATGAACGCGCTGCAGCAGGGGAGTCCGTCGATGCGCGGCGCCGTGGCCGAAGCCCTCAAACACGAGCAGGGGACGATCATGTACGCCCTCGACGGCCTACGGCAGGGGCGGTACCGGAAGCTGGCCCATATGCCGTGGTGGATGTTCATGGCAAAGATCGAAGGGGAAGCGGTACCGGTGCCGCCGAAGCTGAGGCTTTCGCTCGAACGCTTGGTCCCGGCAGTGCAGCAGGCCTTGGAGCGCATAGATGCTTCTTTGAAAAAGAACATCGAAAAAAGGGGCGTCGACGTTACGAAAAAGGGCGAAGTCAGGAAGCTGCTCGGGGCCATTCTCGAGGGAAGCCCCTACATCGTAAACGCCGGTTACTTCGACGCGAATGGGATACTCCGCTACCTGGAGCCGGGTGAGTATAAAAACTTCGAAAACAGGGATATCAGTGCCCAGAAGCATGTCGCCGAGATGCGCAAACACCCCCGGCCGCTTCTAAGCGGGGGCTTCCAGTCCGTCGAAGGGTTTCTGTCCGTCGTCATGGCCCGACCGCTTTATAACGGCAATGCGCATTTTGACGGCGCCGTTAC
>JARROU010000275.1:0-1854 GCA_037383585.1 Campylobacterales bacterium
AGTGGCGCCAACCGCTCAATACCATCAACCTGACGCTGCTCTCAACAAAACTGGCCCAAGCGACCGAGCGTCTTGACGACGAAACACTCGAAAACGCCTTCGATACCATCGAGCAAAATACGCTGTACCTGTCCGACACCATCGAGGACTTCCGTTCCTTCTTCCAGAACAAGACCCCGACGAAAGTCCTGCCGCTTCAGCAGATCATATACGAACTTAACAGCATCATCACCCCGACGCTTCAGGCCAAGAACATCCAGCTGGAAATGCACTGGGACGACGACCTCATCCACCGGCTGGAAATGGCCACCGCGATCTCCCAGGTGCTTTTAAACCTGATCAACAATGCAAAAGAAGCACTCGAACCTTTACATCAGGAGCACAAACAGATCGCATTAGAGATCAGCACCTCTGACGAGCATATTACCGTTGCCGTTACCGACAACGGACCCGGCATCGATGCCGCGATTCAGCCCAAGATCTTTGATCCCTACTTCAGCACGAAAGGACAGCTCAAGGGCAGCGGGATCGGCCTGCATATGAGCCGTCAGATCATCCAGAAGATCTTTCACGGCAGCATTGACATGCACAGCGTTCCGCAAAAAACCCGTTTCACCCTTGCCCTTCCCTATTCGGATTACTGCAAGCTGAACGACTGATCCATCGTGCGTTTCTAGGCCGGTACAACCCTGAAAAAACTGCTGCCGCTGCCGGAAAAAAACCAGCCGCGGCGGAAAGCTTCCCTGAGTTCCGGATAGAGCGAAAGTGCCGGTTCGAAAAGATCATTGGCCTCCGCGGTCTTCAGTTCCGCCAGCAGCGCCGCCGAATCGGTTGCCGCGAAGTACGCATACCGTTCCGGTGACAGCTCTTTATAAAACCCCTCACGAAACCGTTTGTAGACCGCCGGCGTACTGATTTTGATCTTCGGCGTATAGGTTTCGATGGCGAGCAGCTCCTCCTCAAACGGTTCGACGATCTCGCCGATGCCCGACACGTTCGCACTGGGATAGCCGTACACGAAAAACGGCACGTCCGCACCGACTTTCACCCCGATCGATGCAAGTTCCTCGGTACTCAATCCCAGATGCAGCACCTCGTTGCACATCTTTAGATAGGTCGCGGCGTCGGAGCTTCCTCCGCCGAGTCCCGCGAAGGCCGGAATCCGTTTATCGACGGAGACGCCGTGGCTCTGCATCAGTTTTTCCAACGCCTCCGAGCCTGTCGCCTCCAGCAGTGCCACATACGCTTTATAGATCGTATTTTGTTCCACCCGGCAGTCAAAGTCGCCTTCAATCACGAACCCTTCCGCTTGTTTCGGAAAAAAGCGCAGCGTGTCGTACAGCGTCGGCACCGTCATAAAACGCGAGAGGATCTCATGATACGCTCCGCGCCTGCCGGTAATCTTGAGGAAAATATTGACCTTCGCCGGTGCAGAATACAGTTTCACAGTGCCACCTTGTTCAAAAGATAGTGTACGCCCTCATCGTCGAACGAGAAGATGGAGATGCTCTGCCCGTTGTCGATCCAGTACGCTCCGTTTTCCCGCTGTTCGAAATCCTCCCGGGAGAGTTTTTGCCCGAGCAATACGGTTTGCGGATCGCCCAGGTAACGGTTCCGCGGCATGGTTATCGCCGTTTTGATATCCAGCGGCCGTTCGTCGTCATAGACGAACTGCCCCTCCCTGAGGCGCTCCAGCATGGAGAGCGCGCCGCCTTCAAGCCCCAGACGTTCACAGACCAGGCGCCCGAGCGAACGGATATACGTCCCTTCCGATACGGTCGCCTCGAACGTCACGAAAGGGTGGCAGTAATGCAGCATCTTGACATCATACACCGTAGAGCGGATCGTCTCCAG
>JARROU010000276.1:0-1850 GCA_037383585.1 Campylobacterales bacterium
CTGGGAAGAGCAGAAGCTCGACGAGAAGCATTAACGGTTGTCCGGGGCGGCCTTCAGACGCAGTTTCCACGCATCGTCTCGAAGCAGCAGTAGGGTCTCTCCTTCCAGACGGTAGCCGTCAACCTGTCCAAGCGCATGAAAAAAGGCCTGTTCTTCCTGCATATCCGGGCAGGCCATACGGGTGGAGATCAGCGGTCCGATCGTGACCGTCTCCCCCGAGACCCTGAGCGGTCCGGCAAAGGTGTTGCAGCCGCCGCTTCCTTCCACGTGAAATCCCTCCTGATCCGAAATACGCAGCCAGGCCCGTCCCGTTACGGCGACATCGCCTCCTGCGATCTGCGCCAGTTCCCAGCGCGTGTCGGCAAGCCGGGCGGTACGTTCGGCATAGCAGCCTCCCAGCAGCCCCAGCAGTGTCAGGATCAGGAGAGAACGGCGTCTCATGCTTGCGTCTTGCTCCGGCTGAGCATCAGGGTCCCCGTCAAAACGCTCAACGCGCCGAGAAAGACGATGGTGTATCCGGTCGGCAGGTCGAAATAGAACGAGGCGAAGATGGCGGCGACACTGAAGGTCCATCCGAAAACGAACGCAAAAAGCAGGGGCGGGAAGCGGCGCTGCATCGAGGCCATAAAGACCGGCGCGATCAGCAGGGTGAAGACCACGAGCACGCCGGCGAGCTGGACGGAGGAGGTCACGGTCACCGCGAGCATAATGAAAAAGAGCAGCTCCTGTCCGAACCCTTTCATGCGCGGGTAGAGCTGCCAGATCAGCAGTCCCAGCAGAGCGTAGACGCCGCTGCTGTACAGGACATGTTCCATCGGGGTAAACAGGATGTCGGTTGCGAGCAGCGCCTTGAAGTGCTCCATCCCCTCTGCCGAATTGGCGAGCACCATCATCACCCCGCTGGCTCCCAGGACATAGAGGATGCCGATGAACGCCTCAAGATGCAGGCTTCGGTGCGAGGCGAAGGCGATCAGCACCGCGCTGAACAGGGCGGAAGCGAGGGTGAAGACGTAGAGGTACTCTCCGTGAAAATAGCCCAGGCTGATCGCGCTGCCCAGCGCGGCGAACTGCGCGATGGCCAGGTCGGTAAAGATGATGCCCCGTTCGAGCACTCCCTTGCCGAACCAGGCATGGATCATCACCAGCACGAAGACGAGTACCAGCGGCGGCAGAAAAATGTCAATCATGGGCGACCGCTCCGGTGAGGTGATCGAACAGGGCGGTCAGCGTGTCGACCGAATCCAGCGCGCCGATGTCGTGCGGCATCAGGATGATCCTGATCCCGGTCTTGTCGCGGATGTATTCGGCCGTTTTCGTCGAGTGGTAGACGTCGTGCAGGATGCAGCAGGGGTGTTCGGCGCGGATCAGGTTGATCAGTGCGAGCGTGTGGCGAGGAGAGGGGGGAATCCCCGGAAGCGGTTCGATCGTTCCGATGTTCACGAGGCCGTAGGCTTTGTTGAAATAGGCGAGGTTGTCGTGGAACTGTACGACTTTCATCCCCTTTTTCGGGGCCATGGCGCGGTCCCAGCGCGCCAGGTTCTTTTCCCATTTCGCATCGAACGCCGCCAGGTTCTTCCCGTAGACGCTGCGATGTTCCGAGTCGATCGAGATCAGAAAATCCGCGATGCGTTTCGCCAGAAGCGGAATATTGTGCGGGTCGAGGTGGAAATGGGGATTTCCGGCGGGGTGGACGTCGCCTTTCGAGCGGTCGACTTCGCTTGGTTTGTTGATCAGCTCGATGCCCTGCGCGAGGTTCAAAAAGGTCGGCGCGCCGGGATTGACTTTGGGGTTGTTGCCGCGGCGGATCAGCGGCGGGAGCCAGCCGATCTCCAGCTGGCCGCCGTTCTTGA
>JARROU010000277.1:0-6130 GCA_037383585.1 Campylobacterales bacterium
GACCGTTGCGGAAACCGCCCCGGAAGCGGTGCCGGAGAAAAAAACGGACGATGAAAACGCCAGCAGTGCGCTGGTGGATTATTTTGACAATCTTTTCCGCGATGACACTTACCTCTACAGCAGCGAAGCGAGCTACCTGATCGTGCGCGTCGGCGTGGAAACCAACAAAGAGGAGGGGACGCAGTTTCTCAACCAGGTACGGTTGGCGATGAAGCTCCCGCATACCCAGGAGCAGTGGCAGATTTTCATCGGCGATCCGCTGACCGACCGGGACAAGGATACGGTCGACGATCAGGGGAATGTGGATGAAACGACGGGCGTCGGTGCGCGCTATTTCCTTCCCCAAATCATAGAGAGGGTCAGTGCGGACGCTTCGGCGGGTTTTCGGGGGATCGACAACCCCTTTATCCAGGGGCGGGTGGATTACCGCCAGTATGTCGATGCCTGGCTGGTGCGCCCCGTCCAGTACGTGGATTATTCGAGGACACGCGAGTTTTACGAAGAGACCGACCTCTATTTCGATTACCGCCTTGCAAAAAGAGAAGTGGTGCGCTTCTTGCTGAAACGTTCGACCGAAACGAACAAAATCGGGATGCAGTATGCGGCGGCGCTTTCGTATTTCAACACGCTGCGTCTGGGGACGGGGATCCGTACTTTCGTGGGGATGGCCGGGGAAACGAAGGTAAACGAGGGGCGCTACGCCGATCCGAACTATGACGACGTCGATCCGCAGTCGGGCATCTACCGCTACAGCATCGGCGCCGGCTGGAAGGCGTCGTTCCTGCGCAAATGGCTCTTTTTCGAGGTCGAACCGAGGGTCGATTACGACATGCTGTACAACTGGCGGCCGAACTTTGTCGTCCGCTACTGGCTGGAGTTCTATTTCGGGGACATCTAGGGGCGTGACGCGTTAGAGCAGCTTTTTCATCAGGTCGATGTGGTAGCTCTCCTGGTAGTTGATGAAATCGAAAAATGCGGAGAGCTCCTCGTCCTTGACGGCTTCGGCCAGGGCGCGGCACTGCTCCTTGGCGTTCTCCTCCTCTTCGATGCCGTTGCGGATAAAGGTTTCGACGTCCTCGATTTTGTAGGTCCGCTCATCCAGGGGCCTCGGCAGGGCGAGCAGGCCCATCTGTGCCATCATGTTCCCGAAGGATTTCAGATGGAAGTGGGATTCGTCGATGAGGTCCTGGTAGATGTCGCGCTCCTGCACGTCCGAGCTGCGGTTCTGCATGTAGGCGTAGACCAGGATCAGCTCGTACTCCTTGTAGGACTCTTCGAACAAGAAGAGGGTCAGGGCGTCCGTCTGCTCGCGCTCAAGCGTTTTGCCCGGCAGGCTGCGGTGACGGTCGAACGCGGTGACGGGGGCGTTGCGCTGCGGCTGTTCGAGCAGGCGTGCCAGGCGGGAGATGAGGTAATGCTCATCCGTGATCATGCGCGCGGAGAGTTCGGAGGCGGGATAGTGCTCCATCGTGCCTTTGACATCGGCGATCGCCAGTTCCCGGGCGATCCAGCGCAGATGCCGGAACGCGATCTGCGAAAAGTCGTACAGCTCCGCCTTGGTCTGCGCGTCGTCGATCATAAATGAGGTGAAGAGCAGTTTCAGCCACAGGGCGTGCTTTTTCTCAAAAAGCTCCGGCGTCATTTCGTTTCCTCTTCTTCCGTTTCGCAGCTGCTCGCGATCCGGATCTTGTGCAGCTCCTGGTCGCCGCCTTGGGCGCGGTGCGCGAGGTTTTCCATGGCCGCATTGAAAGCGCTCAGGACCAGCTCCGAGCAGGCCTGTTGCTGGGCAGGGGCCTGCGCGACTTTCTCCTGCATCTTCTGCGCGATCTGCTTCGCCTCGTCCTGCGCGGCGCCTTTGACCATTTCGGTAAAGACGGAGCCCAGGACGACGGTATCCTGGCAGCCGTTGGTGGCATAGGCGATCTCGCTGAGGGCGTCGTCTTTCGAAACGAGATACATGATGACGTATTCGCCGCTGCGCTCATCGTACCCGACACCGACGCCGTCGGGGTTTTCAAGCTTTCCGTAGTTTTTCGGATTCATCATATGTTCGATGATTTCATCGGTCAGTTCCATCGGCATTCCTGGTAAACGATTGTTTTGTTAAAATTGTAACCTTAATTACTTAGAGGCGCCTGCTGCACGCAGCCTGGCCTCTGCCAAGGAGATGCCCTGAGCCGCCGAAACCCCGTCCGAGACAACGGATTTACCGCCAAAGACTTTCTTGTAACGACGCCCGAGGAGATGAAACGGCGGGGGTGGGACCAGCTGGATGTCATTCTTGTCAGCGGCGATGCCTATATCGATTCGCCCTTTATCGGCGTCGCGATGGTCGGCCGCATCCTCGAACGCGAAGGGTACCGCGTCGGCATCATCGGACAGCCCGACATGGACAGCGACATTGATGTCGCCCGGCTGGGGGAGCCCCGGTTGTTCTGGGGGGTGAGCGGCGGGAGCGTCGATTCGATGGTCTCCAACTACACGGCGACGAAAAAATTCCGCAACAGCGACGACTACACCCCGGGCGGCAAAAACAACAAGCGCCCGGACCGCGCCACGCTGGCCTATACGAACCTGATCCGCCGCTATTTCAAAGAGACGGCGCCCATCGTGCTCGGCGGCATTGAAGACCCATTACGACTACTGGAGCAACAAGCTGCGCAAGCCGATCCTGTTCGATGCGAAGGCGGACTACCTGATCTACGGCATGGGCGAGATCGCGCTGCTGGACCTGGTCCACGCGCTCGAAAAAGGCGAAGCGCCGACGGAGGTGCGGGGAGTCTGCCATATCTCGAAAACGCCGAAAGCGGAATACATCCAGCTGCCGTCGCATGCCGAATGCCTCAAGGACAAAGAGCGCTACATCGACATGTTCCAGGCCTTTTACGACAACAACGACCCCATCTCCGCCAAAGGGCTCTGCGAGGAGGTCGACGGCCGCTACCTGATCCAGAACCCGCCGTGCGACTATCTCAGCGAGCCGGAGATGGACGGCCTCTCCGCCCTGCCGTTCACGCGCGAACTGCATCCTTTTCACAAAAAAGAGGGCGCGGTGAAATGCCTCGAGACGATCAAGTTCTCCATCATGACGCATCAGGGCTGCTGGGGGGAGTGCAACTTCTGCGCGATCGGCGTGCACCAGGGCCGGACCATCCGCACCCGTTCGGAGGAGTCCATCGTCAACGAAGCCAAAGCGTTCACGGGCTACCGGGATTTCAAGGGGATCATCTCCGACGTCGGCGGTCCGACGGCGAACATGTACGGGTACGAGTGCAACAAAAAACTCAAGCTCGGCACCTGCGACCATCAGCGCTGCGTCGATTCGCGCCACCTCTGCTCGTCGATGAAAGTCGATCACGCGCGCAACATCAACCTGCTGCGCCGGGTCCGCGAAGTGCCTGGGATTAAAAAGGCGTTTGTCGCTTCGGGCATCCGCTACGATCTGATCAACGAGGACCGGAAACACGGATACAGCTATCTTAAAGAGTTGGTTAGGCATCATATTTCAGGCCAGATGAAGGTTGCTCCCGAGCATACGCAGCAGCATGTCCTGGATCTGATGGGAAAACCGGGGAAGCAGACGCTGATCGATTTCAAAAAGCTCTACGACAAGCTGAACCGCGAAGAGGGGAAAAAACAGTTTCTTACCTATTATCTCATCGCGGCACACCCGGGATGTACGGAAAACGATATGCGCGAACTCAAGCGCTTTACGTCCGATGAGCTGAAGATGAACCCGGAACAGGCGCAGGTCTTTACCCCGACGCCGGGAACCTGGTCTTCGGTCATGTATTACACGGAGATGGACCCGGTGACCCGCAAGAAGATCTTTGTCGAAAAAGACACGCGCCGAAAAGAGAAACAAAAAGAGATCGTGATCAAAAAAGAGCATTTCAAAAGCGGATTTGCAAGTTAAAAGGAGGAAGTTTGGCCCTGTTTAAAAAACTGTTCAAAAAGAAAACCGAAACCACTGAGGAGGTGGTCGCGTCGCCGGAGCCGGTCGAACTCAAAAGCGCCCCGTTCAACCTCAACGACACCCTGCGCGACGTCGCGAACATTCTGTCGCTGGATGCCCAGGAAAAACGCATTTCCATCGTCTACCGCATGAAAAAGAACGTCCCTTCCTCCGTCATCGGGGACCGCTACAAACTCTCCCGGCTTCTGACGGACTTGATCGGAAACGCGATCGATTTTACCGACAAGCGCGAAGACGTCGTCGTCCAGATCAACCGCAATGAAGAGAACGAGGAATCGGTCGAACTGCACTTCGAGGTGATCGATTACGGCATCGGGATCGCCGAAGAGACGGTGGAAAACGAGATCATGCCGATGCTGACCGGCGACAAGGCCGCCGCGGCGTACGGCATGCGGGGAAGCGGGCTGCAGCGTGCACGGGACATCGTCCATGCGATGCTCCGAATACTGGAGCGACGAACTCTACAGCGACATCCAGAAACTCGGCGACGCCTGCCCGAAAGTCGTGATGATCGAGAGCATGATCAAGCACCAGGACGTCGAAGAAAAAGCGCTGGATTTCGTGGATTGGCTGATCTACAAGCCCTTTACGCAGCAGGCCGTGTTTGAAATGCTGACGGCGCTGTACTCCGATGCCCTTGAACATTCGCCTGAGGTGGAAGAGACGGTTGCCGAAGCGGCGGCTGCGGAAGCACCCGTTTCGCCGGAGGAACCTGCTTCGAAAAATAGCGCCCTGGTGGATGCATTCCTGAACGGGATGGCGCTGGAACACAAAACCGGGGGCGAGAAGACGGAGCAGTGTTTTTACTGCAAGTCCGCCCACCAGTTCTTCGTGGCGACCGACGGGCTGGACCGCAGCAGCAACGATTACGCCGCCTTCGTCGACAAGCTCAAAGAGGCGATCTGGAAATACGTCAAATCGGACCGGGTCGTTTCGGGCATGATCGACCAGGGACAGCTGGGCGAGACCGCGGAGTATTGTGCCCAGATGAAGAAGGTTCTGGCGGACCTCGGGGTGTACAAGCTCGCCTGCCTGGCAGAATTGCTGGAACAGGCGTGCCTCCAGAGGCATGAAGAGGATATCACGGCGCTGAACAACGCCTTTACGTTCATACTGAAACAGACCATCAGTTCGCTGGACCAGTTCATCGAACAGGCAAAATACAAGATACGCAGTTCAAAATCGTCAGCCGCCGTTCCGGCCAGCACTATATCACCAGCATCGAGCCGATCCGCGACAGCGCGGTCGTCTCCATGATGCTCGAAAAGGTGCAGCGCTACTTCCCGGACGCCTATGTCTATACCCACGGCGCCGATGAAGTTCCGGCCGAGGAGCCCGAGCCGAAAGTTGTCGTCAAAACCGTCTACGTCCCCGCCGAGCCGGAAGTCAAAACCGTCTATGTCCCCGCCGAACCGGAGATCAAAACGGTCTACGTCGAGACCCCCGCGAAAGGGGAGCTTTCGGAGCAGAAGATCATGATCGCACTGGCGCTTTCGGCGCTGCTCGTCCTCGTGCTTCTTTGGTACGGCCTGCGCCAGAGACGCAGGGCGTCGCAGGTAAGCGAAGCGCTGAAAAAAGAGCATAAAGAGCTTGAAAGCATGCTGGAACACCATGAAGACATGATGGTCAACGTCGGCGAAAAGATCCGCCAGCCGGCCAAGGAGATCAGCAGCAGCAGCGAGAAGATCCTGCAGACGAATCTCGACCCGGTGCAGTCGAAGGAGTTCGAAAAGATCAAGCACTCCGACGAACTGCTGCTCGACATCACCAACGACCGGATCGACTTCCTCAACCTCAAGTCCAACAAGGTCGATCTGCGCCACGAGCTGTTCAACATCAACAACGTGCTCGACGAGATGGCGGGGACGGTCAGCAGCCGCGCGCGCGGCAGCAAGGTCGAATTCATCTTCGACATCGAAAAAGAGGTTCCGGCCAAGTTCATCGGGGATTCGCTGCGCCTGGGGCAGGTGCTGACCAACCTGCTCAGCAACGCGATGAAGTTCACCAAAGACGGGGAGGTGAAACTCCACATCCGCCGGCTGGCCGACCGGGGCGAAAAAGTCGTGCTGGAGTTCGCGATCTCCGACACGGGGGTCGGGATCGATCCCAAGCGCTTCAACGACATCTTCGAGCCGTTCTCATCCGCCAATGACC
>JARROU010000278.1:0-1797 GCA_037383585.1 Campylobacterales bacterium
ATCATGCCCGTATTTTCGGCGATCGGGATAAAATCGTCCGGGAAGACCAGACCGAGCTGGGGATGGTTCCATCGGATCAGCGTCTCGGCACCGATAATGGCGCCGGTCCGAAGGGAGATTTTCGGCTGGTAATACAGCTCGAACTGCTCCATCGTCACGATTGCCTCGCGCATCTCATGCTCGATCTGAAGCTTTTTGGCGATCTTCTCCCCCATGGAAGCGTCATACAACTGATGTCGGTTCCGGCCCTCGTCTTTGGCCTTGTACATGGCGGTATCGGCGTATTTGATCAGGGTGTCGACGTCGTCGGAATGGTCCGGGTAGATCGAGATGCCGACGCTCGTCGTCGTGAAGAGTGCTTTTTCCCCGAGTTCCCACCGTTCCTGCAGCGCCGTAATCAGCTTCTTAGCAACAACCGCGGCGTCATTTTCCGATGTGATGTACGGCAGCAGGACAACAAATTCATCTCCCCCGATCCGCGAAATCGTATCGGTTTCCCTCAGCGTGCGTTTAATCCGCTCGGCCACCTCTTTGAGCAGAAGGTCGCCCAGCGTATGCCCCAGGGTATCGTTGACGTTCTTGAAGCGGTCCAGATCCAAAAAGAGAATGCCCACTTTTTCGCGGCGGCGTTTGGCATCTTTGATGGCTTTTTGCAGCCGGTCATGCAGCAGAAGACGGTTCGGAAGATTGGTAAGCGGATCGTAGAATGCAAGCTTCTCAATCGTCTGCTGACTTTCCGCCTGCTCACTGACATCCATCGTGATCCCGGACACGACGGCCTTTCCGTCACGGCGATGGCTCAGTTTTGCTTCGGTCAGAACGTGCAACGATTCTCCATGGCCGTTGACCAGCTTGTGCATCAACCGGAACGGTGCATGCGTATGGGCCGTACTCTCGACGGCGCGGACGAAGGATTCCCGATCCCGTGAATCGATCGCATCGAGCAGTGTCTCCCAGCTCAGGGGCGCTCCGTCTTTTTTAAGTCCGAGCAGCACGTACATCTGGTCACTGAACCGGCATTCGTGCGTTTCGGGATCGATGCGCCAGCTGCCCATCCGCGCGATCTGCTGCGCCTCTTTAAGATGCAGCCGGCCCTCTTCAATCTCTTGATGCAGTTCATTCATGAAGTCGGCATGATGGATGATATTGTCACTCATCTTGTTCGCCGCCTCGGCGATCATGCCGATCTCGTTTCTGCTCGTATTTTTCAGCTCGATCGCGACCGGGCTGCTCGGATCGAACGCTTCAAGCTTTTTCGTCAACTCCCGCAGCGGCAGAAAGGCGCGCGAAAGCAAGCGCAGCAGAATAAGGACAAGGAAGAGGTACCCGGCGACGATGGCGGCAAGAAACTGGAAATACTGCTCCATCATGGCCCGGAAGGCGCTGTCCGATACCGACACCGCCATCGTCGCGATGACCGATCCCTTGGCATCGGTAACCGGGATCGAAAGGGTAAAAAGCTGCCGGTGAGAGTAGAGGGTTCCAACGGAGATCGGATTCCCGCGTTGCATCGGTGTAATCCTGACGCCGTTGATCACATCCGTCATTGCCAGCTGTTCGAGCTGCTGCGACACACGTTCGTAGGCTTTTTTCTGGAATCTTTCAGACAATGAAGGAAGGACAAAATCTATTTTTTGCTCTACCATCTCCTTGAGCTGTTTTTTATAGCTCTCGACAACGATTTTCGTGTTCACATAGGCAAGACCGGCCACAAGCAGCAGGCTGAAAACCGCCAGTGAAAACAGTAGTCTCGATGCCAGCGAATTCCAGATAGTCAGCTTCATTGGGAAAGATTAT
>JARROU010000279.1:0-3332 GCA_037383585.1 Campylobacterales bacterium
GTGGCAGGGATCGTGGTAGGTGACAGTGAGCTCGCTGCGCCCCCTGGAGGCGAGCAGTTCACTTAGCTGCGTCTTCTGCTCCAGCCACTCCGTCGCCATAAAGACCTTGTGTTTCAGTTTCGCCGCCCGTGCTTTCCATTCGGGCTGGTCGTGGAAGAAGTGCTCGTAATCGACCTTGATCATCGCCGAACAGGTCGCCTCGGGGATGATGATCGCCTCGACGTCGTCAATAAAACTCTCGAAATACTCGATGTTCTTCTTCGCATTGTAATCGACCGTCGCGAAATGGCCGGTAAAATAGGCCGGGGCCCCGCAGCACAGCTGCTCTTTGGGGATAAAGGCGTCGATCTCGAGCGCTTCGAGAATTTCCATCAGAGATTTGCCGATGTTCGTGTAGTTGTAGTTGGCGAGACAGCCGATAAAGATCGCAACCTTGCGCTTGCCGCCGTTGTCGGTATATTCCGGGTACGTGTTGAGAAACGACTTCTTGCCCAGCGAGGGCAGCAGGCGTTCTTTCTTGATCAGCGGCAGCCGGAAACGCGGCTGCATCGAATCGATCCCCTCTTTGATCTTGAAGCCGCAGGTCTGGAAGGCATAGCCCGTTTTGAAAAAGAGGTCCATCAGCTTTCGGTTGCGCAGCAGGAAGAAGAACGCCCGCTTGAACCACGCCATGCCGAACTTGTCGGCGATGTCGGCGCGCACCTGCTCGATGACCATGTCCGTCGGCAGGGACTTGGGGCAGACGTCGGTGCAGTTGGTGCACAGGAAGCAGCTCTCGAAGATGTCCTTGGCCGTCTTGTCCAGCTCCAGCTGCCCGCGTTCGTAGGCGCCGAGAAGATCGATGAAGCCGCGGGGACTGGTCGTTTCATCGGGGTTGACGTTGTGGATGGTACAGACCGGGATGCACTTCCCGCACTTGATGCACGCATCCGACGTCGCCGTAAAATTGAAGATGTCGTCTGTAGAGCGTTTATTCATGGTGCAATTGTATCCACTTGTTTTTCAAATCGTTACTATTTTTGATCATTAATGCGAATCAGACAGTTTTCGAAAAACTCTTTTTGGTGCCCGTGTGCTTTTTCATATAGGCATCGAACGCCATCGCGATGTTGCGGATCAGCAGCGTGCCCGTCGGGGAGCATTCGATCTTGTCCGGGGCGATCTCGAGCAGATCTTCATGGACCATCGGCTGCAGTTCGTCCAGGGCGTCGGCGAAGTACTCGTCGAACTTCTCGCCGAACTTCTCTTCGAAACGTTTGATGTCGAGCTTGAAGTTGCTCATCAGCTCCATGATGACGTGCTGGCGGATCAGGTCGTCCCGGCTGTGGGTCACGCCGCGCTCAAAGGGCAGCCGGCCCGCGTCGATCGCCGCGTCGTATGAGGACATCTCCTTGAAGTTCTGCGCGTAGTAATCGACGCCTTCGCCGATGGAAGTGAGGCCGACGCCGACGAGGTCCGCCCCGCCTTTGGTCGTATAGCCCTGGAAGTTGCGGTGCAGCTCCCCTTTCTCGATCGCCTTGAACAGCTCGTCCTCGGGCTTGGCGAAGTGGTCCATCCCGATCATCTTGTAGCCGTTTTCTTCCATAAAATCGATCGTTTCTTGCATGATGGCGAGCTTTTCGTCCGGCTTGGGCAGCGTTGAGCGTCTCCATGAAGGTCTCCAGGTTCTGGTACGGCAGTCCGTAGATCAGGTCAACGTTAACGCTCTGCATGTTGTACTTGCGCGCGAGATCCATCGCGTTTTTCGTCAGCTCGTAGGACTGGACGCGGTGGACGGCGACCTGGACTTTCTCGTTGAAGTCCTGGATGCCGAAGCTGACCCGGTTGAAGCCCGCGTCGCTCATCACCTTCATCTGTGCCTCGTCGATGTGGCGCGGGTCGATCTCGCAGCTGATCTCCGCGTCGGCGGCGAAGTTTTTGAAATGGGACTTGATGGCGTCGATGATCTCTTTCAGCTGTTCGGCGCTGAAGAAGGTCGGTGTCCCCCCGCCGAAGTGCAGCTGGATCACTTCGCGCGACGTGTCGAGGTGTTTGGCGAGGATGTCCATTTCGCGCTTGAGGTAGTCGATGTAGCGGTCCATCTTTTCCTGCTTGGAGGTGAAGACGACGTTACAGCCGCAGAAGTAGCAGGCGTTGCGGCAGAACGGCAGGTGGAAGTAGAGCGACAGCGGCCGGTTTTTGTCCTGCCCCTCGAGCTTCTTCAGATACGCTTCATAGGTAAAATCGCTGCTGAACTCCAGCGCGGTCGGGTAGCTCGTATAGCGCGGTCCCGGTTTGGAATATTTGGTAAATTTGGCAAAATCAAGCATAAACGTCCACTACTCTCTTAGGATGAATACGCGATTATGCCTTTTCGGCGTTGAAGACGCGGTTAAAGCGCTGTTTTATTTGGTGTAGAACAATTCGATGCAGCGCTTGAAATCGCTGCAGCGCACGCACCGGACAAACCGGCGCGCCTCTTTTTCGACGGTATAGGTCGTCCCCGTGCCGAAATCCACCACCCACGCATGCGGCGCATTCCAGGCGTAGGTGCTCGAGGTCCAGTAGATCCCGTTTTGCTTGTAGTAGACGAACCCTTTTTTTATCTTTCGGCCGCGGGGGCGGCCGGGGTCGATAATGCTGCTCATCTCGCTCTCGCTGGGCAGCCACCAGTCGTCGAAACCGGCCAGGTCCAGCGCTTCGCAGTTCGCTTTTGCCTCCTGCCAGGTCAGGACAACCCCTTTGTTTTCGGGGACGTCCTGCCACATCAGAGCCGTCTTCCGGTCTACGAGCACCCCGCCCATCAGCGAAAGGCTGAGCGCAAACAGCCACATGAACGCCCGCATTTAGAAGCGGGCGCTCAGCGATGCGGAATAGTAGCGCCCTGTCTTGTATTTGAACGTCGTTTTGCCTCCCTGCTGCCAAACCGTCTCGTTATCGAGCAGGTTTTTCACCTTGAACGTCAGGTCCATCGTACTTCCGAGGAATTCCACATCGAATTTCTCAATCCATGTGAAGTCAAGCAGATGCGGCGGGATCTCGTAATCATCCAGCCCGAGGACAACATCTCCGTTTTTCAGGGCAACCCGCATCAGCCGCTTGTCCATCTTGTTGTAGGAGAGGTTCACCGAACGGGTGCTCGGATCGTCATAGGTCAGTGACAGGTTGATCACCTGCGGTGATAGTCCCTGCAGACCGCGATCCTGCGTTACGAATTTCTCCTTTTGCTCCGGAGTCAGTTCTACTTGGGAATCAATATAGGTATAGTTTCCGCCAAAGACGACCTTCTCCAACAGGGGGTGCACAAAGCCCAGGTGCTTGTACCAGCTCAGTTCGAAGCCCGCCAGGTCGGC
>JARROU010000280.1:0-1778 GCA_037383585.1 Campylobacterales bacterium
CTACCTGCAGATCTGCATGAACGGGGCCAGAGAATGGGGCGAACACTTTTTCGAAGAGTTCGTCGAAACCACCTACCTCGCAAACGGCAGCAAGCTCGCCCATTACGAGCCTGTGGGCTCAGACAGCTGACTCTTTTTGAAAATCCATAAGAACAAACAGGTATAGAAAAAGCGATATTGGAGTGCGTTGAACCCCCGTCGGGAGGTTCCATGGAAGCGGCCGAAACGTTAAACCGTGATCTCTTTGATGTCCGCGATCTCGAGCAGCGCTTTGTAGACCGAAGCGACCAGCGCCTTGCGGTTGTAGCGTACCGCTTCATCCTCGGCGTTGACCATGACGTTGTCGAAGAAGTTGTCCAGCTGCGGCTTCAGACCGAAGAGCGCGTCGAGCTTTTCCTCGTAACCGTCGTATGTCTTGGCCATGACAGCACTGTAGGCGTTGAAGAGCGAGCTCTCTTCCGGCGCTTCGAAGCGCTCCGCCGCGACATTGAGCGGGCCGTGGACGTCGAAGTCCTTCGTGATGTTCGCGACGCGCTTGAAGGTCGAGAAGAGCGTCGGGAAGCTGTCGGACTCCACGAAGGTCGCGACCGCCTTGATCTTGGCGTCGAGGGCGAGGATCTCCCGTTCGCCCGAGGCAAGGACCGCGGCGACGATGGACGGGTTGACCTTGTAGTACTGGTTGACGCGCTCCAGGAAAAACGCTTCGAGTTTTTCGAAATCGATCCCCTCGTATTTGCCGCCGAGCTCGATCAGCAGCGCCCGGATGTCGAACGGAAGCTGGTGCTCGAGGGCGATGCGCACGATCCCGTTGACCGCGCGGCGCAGACCGAACGGGTCGCGCGAACCGGTCGGGATCTGGTCGACGCTGAAGAGCCCCAGCAGGGTGTCGAGCTTGATCGCGAGCGCCGTCAGCGCGCTGAAGCGCGTGGAAGGCACCGGCGAATCCTCGCCTTCGGGGAGGTACTGCTCCTTGATGGCCAGCGCCACTTCGCGCTCTTCGCCGAGCGCCTGGGCGTAGTAGTACCCCATCAGTCCCTGAAGCTCCGTGAACTCGTAGACCATCTCGCTCATCAGGTCGGCCTTGGCCAGTTCGACCGCACGGTGCAACAGCTCCTGGTTCGCTTCAAAGGAGCGGTCGCCCCCTTCCGTGACCAGTTTGCCGTAATGTTCGAACAGGACGTCGGCAATGTCATGCTCGCGGTCGATCTTGTCGCGCAGCGTTCCCAGGCCGTCCATAAAGACGACTTTTTCAAGTCCCTCTGTGCTCAGGCCGTTTTTCAGGTCGTTGTCGTAAAAAAACAGCCCGTCGGCCAGGCGCGGGCGCAGGACGCGTTCGTTGCCTTCGACAACCTTGCTGAAATCGTCCGTCAAAGCGTTGGAAACGACAACGAACTGGTTGACCAGTTTGCCCTCTTTGAACACCGGGAAGTAGCGCTGGTGCTCTTTCATCGAGGTAATGATGACTTCCGGCGGCAGACGGAGGAAGGTTTCATCGAAGCTGCCCAGCAGCGGCGTCGGATGCTCGGTGATCGCGACGACCTCGTCGAGCAGCTCATCGTCGACCTCGATGGCGATGCCGTGCTCGTTTTCAAGGCGCTCGAACGTGTCAAGGATCGCGGTACGACGGTCTTCGGCGAACAGGGAGACCGCGCCGTTTTTGAGCAGGTCGAAATAGCTTTTCTCATCCGCAACCATCTGCGGCTCGAAGCTGTCCATGCGGTGCACAAAGGTCACCGCAGCGCTTTTGACGCCGAAGAGACTTACATCGACGCTTTCGC
>JARROU010000281.1:0-2174 GCA_037383585.1 Campylobacterales bacterium
CGCCTGTTCCGTCGTCAGCGCCATCAGGCGTTCGTTGTCTGCCATATCCTCGAGATAGCGGTGCAGCAGCATCGAATGCAGCGCGTCGCTCAATGCATGGTGGGCGCTCAGCGAAATCCCCAGAGATTCCGCCAGGGCTTTTTCTTTCCGGTAGAGCCGCAGTTCGTACCGAAGATACTGCAGGGAAAACTGTGCGATCTCGCTGCCAAGCAGGTGCTTGACGCATTTGAGCGTATCGATCATCCCGCCCTGCCAGGTGACACCCTCACGGGCCAGCATCTCCAGGTCAAACGTCAGGTTGTGGCCGACGAGGATCGTCTCCGGGTTATTGAGCGCTTCAAGTTTTTTCGCCGTTTCGCTCGCATCGAACTCCGGTGCCTCTTTGAGCATCTCATTGGTGATGTGATGGACCGCCATCGCTTCGGGCGGCACTTTTTTGGGCGGACGGATCAGCTCATAAAGCGTTTCGAACGATCCCCCGTGCTCGACAATCAGTCCGACAGAGCAGATCCGGTCTTTTTTCTCGATCCCGGTCGTTTCAACATCCAGATAGCAGAGCATCAAAACCGCTGCAGCATCGTGTGATAGTGTTCGAGGGTACGGAAACTCTTTTCAAAACGCCATCGCAGGACGAACGCGACGATCGCATCGCGCTGCGCGGGCTCCAGTTTTTCCGCCCGGCCGAAATAGGCCAGCGAACTGTTCTTGTTTCGGACTTTGGCTTCGCGGTCGTACGTGATCGCGATGATCTGGACGTATTTTCCCTCGTGCGGCATTCCCAGCGACGCTTCGGCGAGCGAAATCCCGGCCAGGTTCATCGCCTTGAACTCAAACAGATCCGAAAAATCGGGAACCTTTTCATCGATTCCAAGCGAACGGTACAGCGCCTCGAGCGCCGCCATATTCTCTTTGCGCGCGACTTCGTAGCTCGATATTTTTGCCGTAAGATTTTTCAGCCGGTCCAGTGCCGAAGACAAATCGCGCTCCTTGGTAAAATATGGGAGATCCGCTTCCCCTTTATCATAGCAGTTTAACCAACGGTGCTTTATAATCAGCAAAAACTTTCCCCGTGCTTTTTGGCACGCAAGAGGTGACATGGATTATTTCAAGATCAACGGACCGATACAACTCAAAGGCAGCGTCGCTGTTTCCGGTGCCAAGAACGCCGCCCTGCCGCTGATCGCAATGGCGATCCTCGCCAAAAACCCTGTAACCATCAGCAACCTTCCGCACGTTGTCGACATCAAAACCCTGCTCAAACTGCTGGACAATCTCGGCGGCACCACGGCGCTCGAAGGCAACCGGGTGACGATCGATACGCGCTCACTGGACAAGACGACGGCGACCTATGACATCGTCAAGACGATGCGGGCTTCCATTCTGGTCCTCGGACCGCTGCTGACACGGTTTGGACACTGCGAAGTCTCCCTGCCCGGCGGCTGCGCCATCGGTCAGCGCCCGATCGACCTGCATCTCAAGGCGCTTGAACAGATGGGAGCGGAAATCACCATCCACGCCGGCTACGTCCGCGCCGAAGCGCCTGAAGGGCTCCATGGTGCCCATATCCTTTTTGACAAGATCACCGTCACGGGGACGGCGAACGTGGTCATGGCCGCCGCCCTCGCAAAGGGCAAAACGATCATCACCAACGCCGCCCGCGAACCGGAAGTCGTACAGTTGTGCGAAGTCCTGAGCGACGCCGGGGTCTCCATCGAAGGCATCGGTTCTTCGGAACTGACGATCGAAGGCACCGACCGCCGGCTCGTCGAAATCGCCGAAAACTCGAAGAGATGGGTGTGGGGATTGAAACGACGGAAAGCACGATCACGCTCCGGCCGGCGCAAACCCTTGCCCCGGTTGACATAACAACCCAGGAATATCCCGCGTTCCCGACTGACATGCAGGCGCAGTTCCTCGCGCTCTGCACCCAGGCCGAAGGCACCTCTACCGTCGAAGAACGCCTCTTCGAAAACCGGTTCATGCACGTCAGCGAACTGCAGCGCCTCGGGGCCGACATCACGCTCAAAGGCCATACCGCGACCGTCAAAGGACCTTCCGAACTTTACGGTGCCGATGTGATGGCAACGGATCTTCGCGCCTCAAGCGCCCTGGTACTGGCCGCACTGGTCGCCGAAGGGGAAACCGACATCCACCGCATCTACCATCTGGATCGC
>JARROU010000282.1:0-1581 GCA_037383585.1 Campylobacterales bacterium
TCGCGTCAACGACACGGTCGCCCTCGTGCTTGAACTTGATGCCGCGGACCCCGCGGGTGCTGCGTCCCTGTTCGCGTGTCTTTTCGATCTCGAACTAGATGCACTGGGCATATTAGGTCAGGATGAACAGGTATTACGATTCCGTCGTAGCGAGCTTTGCCGTGATCAGGGTGTCGTTGTCGTCGAGGACGATCGCGCGGACTCCGTTGCTGCGGATATTGGAGAACTCACTAAGGTTGGTCCGTTTGACGATGCCGTTTTCGGTGAAGAAGACCAGTGACTTCTCGTCGCTGAAGTCGGTCGTCGGGATGATCGACTGGATCTTTTCGTCGGGCTGCAGGTTGATCAGGTTGACGACGGCTTTGCCTTTGGCCGTACGCGACCCTTCCGGAATACGGTAGACTTTGAGCCAGTGCAGCTGACCCCGGTCGGTAACGAACATCAGCGTGTCGTGCGTGTTGCAGGTAAAGAAGCTTTCGATAAAGTCGTCTTCATAGGTGGTGACGGCGGTTTTGCCTTTGCCGCCGCGGCGCTGCTTCTCGTAGCTCGCCAGCGGCACGCGTTTGATGTAGCCGCGGTGCGTGATGGTCACGACCATCGGTTCGTTCGGGATCAGGTCCTCGATGTCGATATCGTCGTAATCGTCTTCGACATCGGTGCGGCGTGGATCGTTGTACAGTTCGATGACTTCGTTGAACTCGTCTTTGATGATGCCGTGCAGTACCTCTTCGCTTCGCAGGACGCTTTCAAGGTATTCGATCAGTTCCAGCAGTTCTTTGAGTTCGTTTTCGATCTTCTCGCGCTCGAGGCCGGTCAGCTTCTGCAGGCGCATATCGAGGATGGCCTGTGCCTGGATCGGGCTGAAGTCGAATTCGGAGACCAGCCCCTCTTTGGCGCTTTCGGTGTCTTTGCTTGCCCGGATCAGCTTGATGATGGCGTCGATATGATCGAGCGCCTTTTTGAGGCCTTCGAGGATGTGTGCTCTGGCTTTTGCTTTTTCCAGATCGTAAATCGTACGGCGGATAATGACCGTTTTTCGATGGTTGATGAAATGGTTGAGCATATCCAACAGCGGGAAGACACGCGGTTCCTGGTTGAGGATCGAGAGCATGATGATCCCGAAGGTCGTCTGCATATTGGTCGATTTGAAGAGGTTGTTTAGCACGATCTCGCTCATGGCATCGCGTTTGAGCTCGATCACGACACGGATCCCTTCGCGGTCGGATTCATCGCGGATCTCGCTGATGCCTTCGATCTGCTTGTCTTTCACGAGGTTCGCAATGCTTTCGATCAGCCGGGCCTTGTTGACCATATAAGGAAGCTCGTCGATGACGATGATCTCTTTTTTACGGGTCTGCTCGATATGGGTCTTCGCGCGGACCTTGATGCGGCCGCGGCCGGTTTCGTAAGCGTCGATAATCCCTTTTTTGCCGAAGATCGTGCCACCGGTCGGGAAATCCGGCGCCGGGATATAGTTCATGATGTCCGTCAGCGACGCCTCCGGATTGTCAACGAGGTGGATCAGGGCGGAAAGGACCTCTTTGGGATTGTGCGGCGGAATATTCGTCGCCATCCCGACGG
>JARROU010000282.1:1682-3457 GCA_037383585.1 Campylobacterales bacterium
GCAATACCGCTGGAACCGTTGATCAGAAGGTTCGGGACGCGGGTCGGCAGGATTTCGGGCTCCTGCGTCGTCGCATCGTAGTTGTCGATCATGTTGACGGTGTCTTTCTCCAGATCCTTGAGAAGTTCGCCGGCGTATTTCGTCATGCGCGCTTCGGTATAACGCATGGCCGCGGCGTTGTCGCCGTCGATGGAGCCGAAGTTGCCCTGTCCGTCGACCAGTGGCATGCGCATCGAAAACGGCTGCGCCATACGTACCAGTGCATCATAAACCGCCGTGTCGCCGTGGGGGTGGTATTGACCGATGACGTCCCCGACGATACGGGCGGACTTTTTGTACTTGGCTCCGGCGGAAAGGTTGAGCTTGTCCATCGCGTACAGGATGCGGCGGTGGACCGGTTTGAGGCCGTCCCGCACGTCCGGAAGCGCACGTCCGATAATGACGCTCATGGAGTAATCAAGGTAGCTGCTCTGCAGGCTCTCTTCAATATTGATGTTTTCGACTTCGCTGTTGTCCATCAGTTCGCTCATAGGCTTTTCCCACCTCATACGGGCCGAAAGTTTCGCGGCTCCGTGTTTAAGTTTTTGGGGCTTATATTAACCTATATATACTTAAACTCATTGCACCCGGCGGCCGGAGTGAACGTGCCGCGGCAGATCAAATACGAAGTGATTAAAAAATAATCAATAATACTGACAAAACAGTAGCAAAACTGAATACCATTGTTATGAAATTTTCACAGCTTCGGCTGTAAAAAAGGATTGATATATGAAGAAGTGGCTACTGTCCATTATGATGCTTCTGCCGACGCTTGCGCTGGCGGAAGATACGCTAGATACGGGTGATACGGCCTGGATGATGGTGTCGACGGCATTCGTATTGCTGATGACGCCTGCGGGGCTCGCACTCTTTTACGCGGGGATGACCCGTTCTAAGAATGTGCTTAATACTTATGCAATGGTGATGGGTGCCTTCGTTGTCGCCTTTGTCGTCTGGGTGATCGCAGGCTACTCAATCGCCTTCGGCGCGAGCGAGAGCGCGGCGCTTCAGAACGTCTTCGGCGGCTTCGGCAACGTGTTCCTTTCCGGGATCAACTGGTCTGACCTGAGCGGTTCTTATCCGACCTTTGTCTTCATCGCGTTCCAGGGTACATTCGCTGCGATCACCGTTGCGATCGCTTCGGGTTCCGTCATCGGGCGTATGAAGTTCTCATCCTGGATGATCTTCGTTGTCCTGTGGGGTCTGGTCGTCTACGCACCGATCACACACATGGTATGGGGCGGCGACGGTGCCTACCTCTTCGACGAGGGCGCCCTTGACTTCGCCGGTGGTACGGTTGTCCACATGAACGGCGGTCTGGCTGGTCTGGTTCTCGCACTTATGCTGGGCAAACGTGCAGGCTATCCGAAAACAGCGATGCAGCCGGCGAGCATCATCCTCACCGCAGCCGGTGCGGCGATCCTCTGGTTCGGCTGGTACGGCTTCAACGGCGGTTCGGCTTTCGGTGCGAACGCAATCGCAGGTCTGGCCGTTCTTACGACAACCATCGCGACAGCCGCTGCAGGTGTTACCTGGATGCTGATCGAATGGTTCATGTTCAAAAAACCGACACTGCTCGGGATCGCTTCCGGTATCGTTGCCGGTCTGGTTGCAATTACTCCGGCAGCCGGCTTCGTCGGTGTCGGCGGTGCGTTCGTCGTCGGGATCGTCGGTGCGGTCATCGGCTTCTTCGGTGTCGCGGTTCTTAAAAAGAAACTGGGCTACGACGACAGCCT
>JARROU010000283.1:0-1765 GCA_037383585.1 Campylobacterales bacterium
CGATGTTGCTGTGACCTTTTAAGGTCAGGGTACTGTCGGCACCCCGGACGAACCGGTCAAGGCGCCTGACGCTGAAATCGACTTTGGCACGGAGGCCGTCTTTGGCGTTAAGCCTGGGGATAGAGATCGACTCGAAAGGGGTTTCGATGTGCGCATCGCTCAACTGCCGTTTCAGCGGATCCGCCGTGGCACGCAGGGCAATGTTCCTGCCGCGGTACCAGGGCAGGGTGAGACGGTTGAGCCTGCCCTCAAACACGGCCAGGCGCGTTGAAACATCATAGTTCAGATGCATGTTCCCCTTTATGGAATCGTCCTCTGTATGCAGGCCGACATCGGCCCAGTATCGGGAGGATGCTTCGCTCGAGACAGTCAGTTTTAACGCGGCAGGGCGGGTCAGGTTGAACTCTTTTGAAAGTTCGGCATTCAAGGTGAGATCTTCTGAAACGGCATTCAGGATTACCTTCGGATGTGTCGTATTGAGGTCCGCGGCAGCGTCCAGTCCGAAATGGCCGTAAACCGCGTTCGGAAGGTTGAGGATCGATGTGACTGTAGCGATCGGTATATTATTTGATATGACCTTGAGGCGAGCGGGATGATAGTGAATATAAAGCGGTTCGTGCATGGTCGATGTTGCCGTTTCCACATCAAGGTTGTCATCTTTATAAGTCAGTTTCCCTTTCAGGGCATTGTCACCTTTCAGGTTGAAAGGGCGGTTGGAGTGCGTGGAGATCCGGTAGTCGCTTTGAATGGAATGCTGTTTAAGCGAATAGTCTGTTCGATCAAAGAAGAACGTGTAGAGCTCTGTGTCGGCGCTGATTTCCCCCGTTACATGGTCGTCTTCATAGGTATATTTTACGCTTGCATCCAGCGCGGCCGGTGCCTGAAGCGCCTGCAGCTTTATCGCCGATATCAGAGGCTTTAGCATTTTCATATTATATGATGTTATCTTTCCCGTGTGCGAGGAGGACGAATTGGCAGAACCCCTGCCGACGGCGTTTATAAACCCCGTGGCATATGCAGGAAGATCCTGATCGGCCAGGAAACGGGCGATATCGGCATGTTCGAGTGTATAGCGGTAATCAAGCGTATTTGTATCCATCTGCGCCTTCAGTGATCCTTCAAGTATTCGGGCGTCGAGTTGAAGGCGGTCCTGTGTCCAGAGCATGGTCGCATCGAATGCAATCTTCGGCAATTTTGATTTGGAGACATGGCTGAAAAAAGCGACATTCGTTGCGGTGTTTATCTTTATGCGGCGATACGGACTCAGCAGGCGCGTCGCTGAAATCCTGATAGAACTGTTGTCATCGAATGTTCCGCTCAGCGATAACGACGAACCGTTGACTCGGTACGATTCTACGGTAAGCGTATGGCCGAGATATTGGGCTGCCGCGTATTCGATGATAAACTGCGTCGTAGACGGAACGTACAAAATACTTGATATGATTATGATCAGTGAAAGGGCAACGACGATAAAGACGCGTTTTGCGATCCGAAACATGCAGCAATCCTTCCTATTATTGTACACAAAAGTCGTCGGGAAGATTGATGCACAGGGCGTATTAAAGGAATCAAAGCGCTTTAAAAACATTGTCAAGAGAATATACATTATGTTAACCAATATAGGGATGAATTAAAGTTCCCCTAAATCCTCCAGTTCGGCAAAGCTCTTTGCGTTCCTTTTTAGGTATGCTTTGCAAAAATAAATAAGAACCATTAAAGGAGCTGCACAATGGGAACGCTCACTATGACGGACAACCGCAATGGC
>JARROU010000284.1:0-1757 GCA_037383585.1 Campylobacterales bacterium
CGCTTCGCCTCGGAGACGAGGACCTGTTCGTAGTCGTCGATGAACATCACAGCCTTTTTGACGCTCTGTTTGGCGAAGTTCGAGAGCGACCAGTGGCGTTTGTAGCCGATGAGGCGGCGGAAGCGGTTGATGGGCTTGTTGAGCTTGAGCAGCATTTCGTAACTGATGTCGCCGAACTTGGCGAGCCATTTCTTCGTCATCGTGATGCTGTCGAAGAAGTCGCCGTGGGTGACGAGGTAGTGCCTGCCCCGCAGCGAAGTAAAGTGGTGTTCGTTGGTGACCTCGATGCGGTCGCCCAGCGTCAGGGGCAGGAACGAGCGGATGAATTCGTCGTGGTTGCCGAGCACGTAGACGATCTTTGTGCCCTTGCGGGAGCGCCGTAGCAGCTTCTGGATGACGTCGGAGTGCTCCTGCGGCCAGTTCCAGCGGCGGCGCAGCGCCCAGCCGTCGATGATGTCGCCGACGAGAAAGAGCTGTTCGCATTCGAATTCGCGTAAAAACTCCAGCAGGGCGTCCGCCTGCGAGTGCCGGGTGCCGAGGTGAAGGTCGGAGAGAAAAATGCTTCGGTACTTTTTTGTGTTGTTATCCATTTGTTTCACTTTGGAGTGGATTGTGAAACCTTACTGCACGACAATTTCAATATGGATACAAAAGTATTACTGATCAGCGACACGGTCTTCGACGCCAACGGCGTCTCCCGGTTCATCCAGGACATGGCGGCGCAGTCGCGCGGCAAAGACGGCCGCTTTTCCGTTCTTAGCGCGTCGCCGCTGGGCGGGGCGGCCCCGGAAAGCAACATCACGAACCTCCGCCCGTTCTGGTACGTGCGCATGCCGTTTTACAAAGAGCAGTTCCTCACCATCATGCCACCTTGGGTCCGGATGGACCGGCATGTCCGCGCGCACCGTCCCGACATCATCCATATCTCGACGCCGGGGCCGCTGGGGGTGTGCGCGATGCTGATCGCCCGGCGGTACGGCATCCCCGTCGTCGGCACCTACCACACCGACTTCCCCTCCTATATCCGCAAACAGCTCAAAACGAAAACGGCCGAACGGCTGACGCGGCGCTTCATGCGGCTCTTTTTCCACCGCATGCGCAGGGTCTTTTCGCGTTCGCAGGAGTATATGGGGGTCTTGCAGCGGGAGCTGCAGATCGACCGCTCAAAGCTGCTGTTCCTTCCGCCGGGGACCGATACGCGGAGATTTTCTCCGGTGCACCGGGATGAATCGGTCTGGTCCCGTTTCGATATACGCTGCGACAGCGTCAAGCTCCTCTATGTCGGGCGGCTCAGCGTCGAGAAGAATTTCCTGTTCGTTGTCGAGCTGTTCGAAAAGCTGCAGGAGATGTGCAGCGTGCCGCTGTCACTGATCGTCGTCGGGGAGGGGGCATTGGCCGAGACCGTGAGCCGCCGGCGCAACAGCCATATTCATCTGCTCGGGCTTCAAAAGGGGAAAGCGCTTTCACAGCTTTATGCTTCGTCGGACCTGATGCTTTTCGCCTCCGTCACGGAAACGCTGGGGCAGGTCGTCATGGAGGCGCAGGCTTCGGGAATGCCGTGCATCGTCAGCGACGAGGGCGGGGTGACGGACATCGTGTCGCACGGGGAAACGGGCTACTGTCTCCCGGCAACCGATACGGATCAGTGGCTTGAAAAAAGCAGGAGGCTAGTCGAGGATAAATCGATCAGAGAACGCATGGGAAATGCGGCGTGGCAGCAGATGCGTGCGCGTTCCATCGAACAGACCTACGAGCGG
>JARROU010000285.1:0-1698 GCA_037383585.1 Campylobacterales bacterium
TTGAGCACCTTCGCAGCGGAACCGAATCCGTGTTCGCCCAGCACGATGAAGCGGTCGTGCGCAAATCCCTTTTGATGCATCTTCGCCGCGATCAATCCCCGTTCGAGCGCGCCGAGATCGCTGCTTAATGCGTTCAACGATTTGCAGCTTTCATATGAGAGTATGTTTTCCAGCGTATCGCCCGCGGTCTCCTTCTCGAAAAAGGCAATCAGCTCCTCCAGCAGCCCGATCGCCCGTACCCGTTCGAGGTGCGTCGGATCGCAGGTCACCCCGCCGGGAAGCATGTAGGAGCTGTGGGGCCACTGCCCGGCGAACAGCGCCAGGATTTTGGTCGCGATCGACGCGGCGAAGGCGCCCTTGAGCGGACTGTGCGGCAGATCGGAAACGCCCAGTTTCGAGAGTTCCGGCAAGATCACAAGATAGAGCCACTTGAAGTGGTTCTGGATCATCTCCAGTATCAGCGTCAGCTCGCGGATCGCTTCGGCTTTTTTCGTCAGCGTGACCGGAGTGCCGGCGGCCTCGTAGGCCGATTCGATCGCCCGGGCGGTCGCCATCAGGTGCGCATGGCCGCAGATGCCGCAGACCCGCGGGGCGATCACCAGGGCGTCCGTTGCCTTCCTCCCTTCGAGCATCCGCTCCATCCCCCGGAAATGGGGGAAGGCGATGTGGGCCCTGGAGACCCGGCCGTTCTCCATCGCGAGGTAGAGCGACGCCTCCCCCTCGATCCGGTCGATGAGCGCCTTAGTCATCATCGATCAGCCTCTCTTCGAGCCGTTTGATCCGGAAACTCTTGGCAATGCCGGTCAGGGTCAGGTAGCTGCGCTTGGAAACACCGACGGGCACCTCTTCGGGAATGGACATGTTCGTCTTCGTTTCGAAAAGATTCCGCCGCGGGAAATCGGGCTCGGTACAGCCGAAACAGGGCGTTCCCGAGCGCATTTTCGAGCCGACTTCGTTCCAGAGGGTCCGGTTGCACGACCCGTGCGTCAGCGGTCCGCGGCATCCATGCTCGTAAAAAAGGCACCCCTCCTTCACGCCGAACTGCTTCGCGTCCACTTTCCACTCGAAATATTCGTTGCGCAGGCAGCCGTCGTGCACCAGGTGGCTGTAAAGCGCTTTGGGACGCCGCAGCGCGTCGACGGCGACCCGCTGGCCGTCGGCCACCATCATCAGCGCATGGCCGAGCCACTCCGGATGGGCCGGACAGCCCGGAATATTGATGAGTTTATCCGTCGCACTGCCGATCGGCCCGGCATGTTCGGCCTCCCTGAACGCCAGGCCGCTGCTGCGCTCCGGCGCCGCTGCAGCGAGCACCCCGCCGAAACTGGCACAGCTGCCCGCGGCGATGATATGGTTCGCCTCCGCGCCGTAGTGCTCCACCAGCGAAGAGAGGGTCCGGCCGGCACGGGTCATCTGCGGGTCGAACGCCCCTTCAAAAACCAGGACTTCGCACGTATGATTGCAGCGGACGACCGATTCGAGCGTCTCAAGCGACGGGAGCAGCGGATGGTAGAGCAGATCGAAACGTTCGAGCAGCTACGCCAGATAAGGCAGGTTCAAGAAGGAGTGGGTATTGCCGTTGCAGGTGACGCCCTGCAGCCAGAGCAGGCGCGGCTTACTCGGCTTTGAGGGCACGGTAGATGTTCTCCGCGATGGACGCTTCGTAAAAGTCCAGCGGCTCCGGGAGGATCTTCTCGC
>JARROU010000286.1:0-1688 GCA_037383585.1 Campylobacterales bacterium
GTCCATGCCGTACTGCGCTACGGCACTGTAGGCATACATCGTGGCCTGCTGCAGGTCGTTGTAGGCCCCCGTTTCATTGCCTTTGGCCTCGCCGAACTTTCGGATCGTCGCCAGCCGCCCGGCCAGGCAGACGGCGAGGTTTCCGCGGATCTCTTCGGCGTTCATATTGGCCTGCATGTCCTCCTGGGTATACGAGACCAGCCCCAGCGCCTCGCTGCGCGGGATGACGGTGACCTGTTCGATCTCGACGTCGGGCAGTACGACCATCGAGGTGACTGCGTGGGCGGCTTCATGGTAGGCGCTGTTGCGCAGGTCCTCTTCGAAGTTTTTAAGACGTTTCTTGTCCAGCCGGCTGCCGTATTTGATGGTATTGATCTGGTCAATGATGATCTGTTCGTCGAGTGTGCGTTTGCCCAGTTTGATCGCTTCGAGTGCACACGCCTTGGCGATGCGTCCGAGTTCATAGCCGTTCATGCCGATCATGTAGCGGGTGATGCGTTCGATATTGATCTTTTCGTGCGGTTTTTCCAGCAGTTGTTTGGCGAAAAAGAGGCGTGCCTCCTTGTCGAGGACGGGCACTTCGACGAACTGGTCGATCCGGCCGGGATGCATCAGGGCGCCCGGCACTTCCTCTTTTTGCTGCGCGGTCATAACGGTAAAGACGAAGGCTTCGGGCGCGTCGGGGTTGCGGTCGATCGCCGAGCCGAGGGCTTCGGTCGGGATCGGGGTGTAGTTGCCCTCGATGATCCCCTTAACGTCGACGTTGTCGAGAATGACGAGCAGCGGTGCCGCCTGACGGGCACGCTGGTAGGCCGCTTCGATCAGGTCTTCATTGAACAGGTCGCTGCCGCGCAGATAGAGATAGGGGAGGCCGGTCTCCATTGCGAATGCTTTGACGAGCAGGGTTTTGCCCACGCCTTCGGGACCATAGAGCAGCAGGCCTTTGGGCAGCGTGATGCCGAAGCGCTCGAGTCCCTTCTCGTCGCGCAGAAGTTTTACGAGTTCGGTGAGCTGTTTCTTGACGCGTTTCTGCCCGGCGATCGACTTGAATCCGTTCTTTCCGACGGGGTGGATTCGAAGGCGGTCGCTCTGCACGGGGGCCTGGGGGAGTTCCTGGGAACGCTCCTCGATATTGCGCAGGCGCACTTGCTGCCCATTTTCATGAACGGTCCGTTCCCAGATCAGGCTGAAACGACGGTCGTATTTGCCGAAGGACTTGATGTCCGATTCGCTCGCGAACGCTGTGCGGAGCCAGTTGCGGGCGTCTTTGGAGAGATCGAGCGTGATGGTTCCTTCTTCGGGCAGATCGGCGGCGACGAGATCGAAGAGATACGCCGGCAGTTTGTGCGCGACCCGTGTACTGTTGAGGTAGGGGGAAAAGGACAGCAACAGCGCAAACGCGAGGTCGGACGGATGGGACAGCTCGAGCGTGAGGGCATCATGGCTGCCGTTCCAGGCGTCAACACTCTCCAGGAGGATCTGTTCCGTGATTTTCTGCATGGTTTCCAGGTCATGGGTATAAAGCAGGATGAGGTCGGTTTCGCTGAGTACATTGAGCAGCTGCGGGTCGAAGAGCAGGTGCATTGTTCCGTTCTCCCCGGTGGTCCCGACCGAGGCGAGCGATTCGTACAGGCGCGCCTGTTCCAGCAGGGGCTGGGCGTAGTAGCGCTCCAGGAAACCTTCTTCGA
>JARROU010000287.1:0-1685 GCA_037383585.1 Campylobacterales bacterium
GGCGGCACCATGGAAAAGGCCGCAACGAAAGGGGAAAACCCCGCACGAACGTAGGGGATGAACCCCAGGGGGATTGCCATCAAAAGCCCGAGAACGGCACTGATGAGCACGCCGAGCCCGAGCCGTTCCAGCGAAGCGACCGTATCGTTGACGAAAAGAATTTCGCCGGTACGCTTGCTGGGTTCGAACGCCATACGGTCGATCGCAGCTGCGAAGCTCTGCATGGACGGCAGCAGCTTGACGTTCGGCTTTTCCGCCAGGCGGAATTCGGACGCCCCCAGGTAGAGGAGAACGATTACAACGAACGGCAGCAGTCCCAGAAAGAAGACCGACTGTTTCGACGGTCTGAGGTTCATCAAACGTTTCATGACAGGACCTTACAGTTTCCCTTCCGCAGCCATTTTGACGAAGGTATCGTCGAAGCGGAGTTTGATGTTCTTCGGATCACCGAAGGTCTTGCCGCCGGGGAACTCCATACCGATGAACTCGGCGTCGGGAGCACCTTCACCGAGGATGCCGTGGTCGAATGAGAATTCGCTGACTTTTTTCATCGTCGCAGGAATTGCATCGCTGTCCGTGAACGCGAGCAGGTCCGCCGGCTCGTAGAACATCATTGTGGAATCAAGCTGGCTTTTGTAACCCGCAAGGTCCGTACCGGAAGCCTGCGCCATAAACGTCAGTGCGGCCTCGTCGCCTTTTTTCATCAGCGCCATGACTTCAAACCACGCGCCGGTCAGTGCTTTCGCCAGTTTCGGGTTGTCTTTGAGGGTCTCGGTGTTGATAACGAGCATATCGATAATCTCGCCCGGCGACTTGCTGGAATCGAAGACAAGGTTCGCATCTTTGTTGTTCGCCATGATCTCGCTGAGCTGCGGGTTCCACGTGGTCATCGCCGTGACGTCTTTCGTCCCCCAGGCCGCGACCATGTCCGCATCGGATGTGTTGAGGACTTTGACGTCCTTTTCGCTCAGACCGACCGTTTCAAGCGCACGCGCCAGGAGATAGTGCGAAACGGAAAGTTCGACGAGGTTGACCTGCTGGCCTTTGATGTCGGCAAGGCTTTTCTTGTCTTTGAGGATGATTCCGTCGTTCCCGTTGGAGAAGTCACCCATAATCACTGCCGTCGAGTCGACGCCGCCGGCTGCCGGGATGGTGAGCGCATCCATGTTCGTCATCAGACAACCGTCGAACTTGCCCGCCGTATACTGATTGATGGATTCGATGTAGTCGTTGACCTGAACCATTTCGATCTCAATGCCGTATTTTTCGGCCCACCTGTCGACGATCCCTTTTTGCTGGGCGTAATCCCAGGGCATCCAGCCGACGTAGATCGTCCAGGAGACCTGAAATTTGTCTTTGACTTCCGCCATCAGCGAAGAGGCACCGAGGCCCATGGCCAGCGAAGCGGCAACTAGAAGTTTTGAGGTAGATTTGAAAAGTGATTTCATGTACATCTCCTGAGTAGGTATGGATAAACATGCCAAGAGGTTGAAACCTCCCGGGCTTTTATCCCTCCGTGTAACCCCTACTCAAGAGGTCGACAGCTCTCGGACCAGTCGCGATCATCTTCGCCGGAACCCTAGCCGTCTATTATGGACAGTGGTGAGGTATTGCAACCTCGTGACATGCTTTCTGGTCGTCAGTGTAACATTTTTATCAAATTGGTCAAGGAACGGATTGATTAA
>JARROU010000288.1:0-1984 GCA_037383585.1 Campylobacterales bacterium
CTAACGTGGCCGGTTTGTCGCCGTTGAAATAGTAGCTCCCCAGCAGGGTACAGCCGGCATCGTCTCCCAGCTTGCATGAAGATTCAAGCAGCCGGAACGCTTCGGCGTGTTTTTTCTGTTTCGTCAGTGCCCTTGCCAGCAGAAACTTGCCGAAGGCGTCCTCCGGATGCGCCTTGACCCGCTTGCGGCAGGCATCAACCGCCTTCCGCGCATCGAGTTTTTCGTACGGCACGCCGTGAAACCCGTACTCAGGCATGGGCAAAAGCCCCGCTTCCCTGGTACACGCATCCAGTTTGCTTTTCGCAGGACGCGTCTTTGTTTCCGACTGCGCCGGTTTGACGTCAGATGGTTTCGTACAGCCCGTCAACAACATAATTGCAATGACAATGAAAATAGAGCGCATCCCCTCCCTTTGTATTGATCTTTCACGGCAAATTGAATCGCAGAGTTTATGACATCATCGGTAAGAGGTTGTTGACAGAAGATGATTAGATTGTCGATCCCGAAAAGTATCAGAATAATACGTATTTATCCGTGATTTTCAATCATTTAATAGCGAGAAAGTGATACTTGAGAGTAGAAAGAGGTACTTCTGCGGGCATCCTACCTTTATATATGATGCACATGCTATGAAACGGCTTTCCGGACAGAACAAGAAGGTGTTCTATACCATTTCATCAAAGGAAGATGGCGTTAACGGTCGTTACGGCCGTCCCTGCGCCCCCAGGAAAAGGAAGGCGCCGAGCAAGATGACGAGCCCGGCGGCGGCGAACTCCAGCACGAAGCCGTAGCGGCCCAGCAGACCGCCGCCGCGCTTGCGCAGCCCAACGGAGACGATGCCCGCGAGAGAGATGGTCAGCCCCATCCCGATGCTCATCGCGACGGCCGTCGCGATCCCGACGGCGACGTGGCCGAGCGAGAGGGCGAACAGAGTGATGGTCATGACCCCCGGACAGGGGACGATGCCCGCCGAAACGGCAACGGCAAGCTCGCTCTTTTTGCCGGGGGCCGGTTCTTCCTCTTTCGCGCGGCGGTGCCGGTAGGTTTCGTACACGAGGTAGAACCCAACCGCGAAGATCATCGCGCCGGAGATCTGCATGCTTAGCTGCGACACTTCCCGGAAGGTCTTGGAAAACAGGGCCTGCATGCCGTAGAAAAGCACGAGGGTCAGCGTCAGCGCCGAGAGCGCGTGGATGACGGAGATCAGGTAGCCCATCCGGAACGCCTTTTTGTAGCTGCCCCCGGTCTTGAGGAAATAGAACCCCACGAGGGCCTTGCCGTGGCCGGGGCCCGCGGCATGGATGACGCCGTAGACGAAAGCGATCCCGAGGATCGCGGCGACGCCCCACAGCGAGCCGTCGTCCATCCCCCTCAGGTTCGACGAGACCATCATGTTGAGTTTGTACTGCCACTTGGTCAACGTCTGCAGGATTTCTCCGTAAAGTTCCGTCATTTCAGCTCCAGTATGTAGCCCACGCCCATGTCGCCTTCGTACATGCGGACTTTGTAATGTTTGCCGGGATTGGCTTCGCGGACATAGGCGTCTTCGACGACGAAGGCCGAGTAGTTTTCCTCGTCGTAAAAGCGGACGGACGTCGCGCCTTCGGGCAGGGGCAGCGTGAAGCGGTACTGCACCCGGAACCCTTCAACGGAGGCGCGGAACCCTTCGGCGGCCCCCGCGGAACCCTTCAACGGAGGCGCGGAACCCTTCGGCCGCCCCCGTCGGCAGCTTCACGCTGCCGTTGAAAAACTCGGTGTAGTAGTCGTACGCTTTCAGCGACTCGAACCCCTCTTTGTACAGCGCCCTGCTCTCTTTGTCGCTGAAGCGTCCGTCCGCGTCGCGGTCGAAGTCCATCATCAGCATCTGCGAGCTCATCTGGTCGAAGACCCACTTTACCGTGAGCTTCTTCCCGTCCACGGCGGGATGCACGTCGATGAAGCAGTGGGGATGCGCCGACAGCAGGGTCACCCAGAACAGCAGTAA
>JARROU010000289.1:0-2573 GCA_037383585.1 Campylobacterales bacterium
CCCCTGCGGACAAAGCCGGACTGCAGGCCGGTGACATTATCCTCAAGATCGACGACAAACCGACGCTCGATATGGACATCGACGAAGCGGTCAGCCTGATGCGCGGCAAGCCCAAAACGCCGATCGACATCACGATTGTACGCAAGGGCGAAACCAAGCCTTTCGTCGTCCACATCGTCCGCGACATTATCAAAATCCAGTCCGTCTATACCAAGACGATCGGCGATGACATCGTGTACCTGCGCGTCACCAGTTTCGACCAGAAAGTCGTGGACGGCATTTCGAAAGCATTGAAACAGCATAACGGCGGAGCCAAGGGCTTCATCCTTGATCTGCGCAACAATCCCGGCGGACTGCTCGACCAGGCGGTCGGTCTGGTCGATCTCTTTGTGGACGAGGGGGTGATCGTCTCCCAAAAAGGGCGTGACGAACGTGAAAACAGCGAATACAGCGCCCACAGCTCCGCGACCCTGACGGACAAACCGCTGGTCGTCCTCGTCAACGAAGGAAGTGCTTCGGCTTCCGAAATCGTCAGCGGGGCGCTTCAGGACCATAAACGCGCCGTGCTTGTCGGCAAAAAGACCTTCGGGAAAGGTTCCGTGCAGGTCATTCTGCCGATCAGCGATACCGAAGCGATCAAACTGACGGTCGCGCGCTACTACCTGCCGAGCGGACGTACCATTCAGGCGGTCGGTGTGACCCCCGACATCCTTGTCGACCGCGGCGCGGTGCCCAAAACGGATGACGACGCCTTTACCATCAAAGAGGCCGACCTGAAAATGCACCTCAAAAGCGAACTTCAAAAAATCGACGGAAACACGACGGCGCCGGAAAGCGAAGAAACGGACAGCAGTGTCATCAGCGAGAAACAGATAAGCAACGATATCCAGCTCAAAGATTTGCCAACAAAGGACTCACAACACCACCTTGTGGAGTTCCGTAAAAGGAAAACATTAAACTATGGAAAAACGCGAACTGCTTTACGAAGGCAAAGCAAAAAAACTGTTTACCACGGACGATCCGCACCTGGTGATCTCCGAGTTCAAAGACGACCTGACCGCTTTCAACGGTGAAATGAAATCCAGCGAGGCGGGCAAAGGCGCTCTGAACAACAAGATCTCAACGGAACTGTTCAAACTGATCGAATCCAAGGGTGTCCCGACACACTTCGTCGAAAAACTTGACGACAACCACATGCTGCACAAACGGGTGGACGTCATCCTGATCGAGGTGATCGTCCGCAACATCGCCACCGGCAGCCTCAGCCGCAACCTCGGCATCGAAGACGGGAAGATCCTGCCGTTTACGCTGGTAGAATTCGACTACAAGAACGACGAACTCGGCGATCCGAAACTCAACGACCAGCACGCCCTCATTCTCGGCCTCGTCGACTTCCAGGACGAACTGGACAAACTGCGCCGCATGGCACGCCAGGTCAACGACATCCTCAAGCCCTATTTCGCCGAGAAAGGGCTCAACCTCGTCGACTTCAAACTGGAGTTCGGCAAAGACAAGGACGGCAACATCATCCTTGCGGACGAAATCAGTCCCGACAACTGTCGTTTCTGGGATATGGAAACGGGCGAGAAAATGGACAAGGACCGTTTCCGTCAGGGACTCGGCGGACTGAAAGTGGCCTACGAACAGGTCCTCAATCGCATTTTGGGAGAGAATAAATGAAAGCAATCGTCAACGTATTTTTGAAACCGGGTGTCCTCGACTCGCAGGGCAAAGCCGTTCACCACGCACTGGATTCACTGAAATTTGACGGCGTCAATGACGTCCGTGTCGGCAAACAGATCGTCCTCGACCTTACGGCGGCCGACGAAGCGGCTGCCCGCTCTGAAGTCACGGAAATGTGCGAAGCGCTGCTCGCCAACACCGTCATCGAAGACTACACGATCGAGATCCAGTCATGAACGTTTCGGTAATTCAGTTTCCCGGAACGAACTGCGAATTCGACACGCAGTACGCTTTCGAAAAGCTGGGGGCACAGACACGGATCGTCTGGCACAAAGAGACCACCATCGCTGACGGTACCGACCTCGTGGTCGTTGCCGGCGGATTCAGCTACGGCGACTACCTCCGCAGCGGTGCCATCGCCCGCTTCAGCCCCGTCATGAAGGCGGTGGAAGCCTATGCCGCACGCGGCGGAAAAGTGCTCGGCATCTGCAACGGGTTCCAGGTTCTGACCGAATCCCGCCTGCTGCCGGGCGCACTCAAACGCAACGAGCATCTGCATTTCATCTCGCGCCATCATCATCTCAAAGTCGTCGGAAACGACAACGCCTTTTTGAACAAACTGGGCAAAGGCGATGTCGTCAACATTCCGATCGCGCACCACGACGGCAACTATTTCATTGATGAGGACGGTCTCAAAGGCCTCTACGACAAGGAGCAGGTGCTCCTGCACTACTGCGATGCCGAAGGCAACCTCAGCAATCCCAACGGTTCCGTCGATGCCATTGCAGGCGTCTGCAACGCCTCCAAAAACGTCTTCGGTCTGATGCCGCACCCCGATCGCGCCATGGAGTCCATCCTCGGATCCGATGACGGAAAAGCGATGCTGGAAG
>JARROU010000290.1:0-1645 GCA_037383585.1 Campylobacterales bacterium
GCGGCTGGTGGATCATCACTTCGGCATTGGGCAGGACGTAGCGGTGGCCCGGCTCGCCGCAGGTAAAGAGCACGGCCGCCATCGAAGCGACCATCCCCATCCCGTAGGTGTAGACCGGTGCGCTGATGAGCTGCATCGTATCGAGGATGGCGAGTCCCGCCATGACCGAACCGCCCGGAGAACTGATGTACATGTGGATCGGCTCTTCGGAATCTTCGGCTTCGAGGTAGAGCAGCTGCGAAACGATGATGCCCATCATGTGGTCGTCGATGGGTTCGGTGACCATGACGACGCGGTCGCCCATCAGTTTCGAAAAGAGGTCGAAATAGCGTTCGCCCCTGGGGCTTCTGTCTTTGACGGTAGGTATGTATGGCATTGGTATCCTTTTTCTCTGGCTTCGCCGCGTCATCCCGCTAAGCGACAGCTTCGGGTGTTAATTAACTCGGGCCCAAAAGCGTTCTAAACGAAGGCCCGGGTGAACTCTTCTAGCGACATTTCGAGGACTTCGAGGTTGTGTTTCTCGATGAACTTCTTCTCTTTTTTCCCAAGCTCCTGGTCGGTGATGACGTATCCGCCCTCTAAGTCCATCGTCAGTTCGTTCGCGACCATCCGGTCGGTATCGCGGTCGAAATAGGTGCCCAGGAAGAGATACTTTTTCGTTTTACGGTAGGTCTTGAGCACCGAAGGCACGGCAAACCCGCCCATCGCTTCGGTGAGCCAGTCGACGTAGTCGGCGTCGGAGATGACGAAGCTGGGTTCGGGCAGGGGGGAACCCATCGGCTTGAACAGGATCTTCTTCGCATCGTCCAGCGCCTCTTCCTCGACCTGGAAATACTTGCTGTTTTCGACATCGTATTCGAAAATCTCGTAGCGGTAGTCGTTGTCGAGAATACGCGATTTCCCGATGACCAGTGTATGGGGTTCGAAGGCAAGCAGTTCCTGCAGCTTCGTATCGCGGTTCGTGTCGATCAGGTAGCGCGGCGACATGTTTGCGACCGCTTTTTGCAGCGGCGTCGGTTCGAACTCCTTGGTGTAGATCCAGTTCGTCATCTGCTGGATGTAGTCGACGCCGCGGCGCTGCTCCAGGTGCATGGCGGCTCGGGAATATTCGAACATCAGTCGCGGACTCATCGCCCGGCCGTTGTTCATCATCAGGATCATCGAATCCGAATCGTGCGGCATGCTCTCCCCCTCTTTGGTGGTCACGCCTTTGAAGATGCCCAGCCCGAAGTAGGGCACGGTCGTCTGGTTGCGAATCTCTTTTTTGATCGTCTCGATCGTCTCTGAATAATCTTTTGTTTCTGTCATTGTCTCACTCATTAGTGGCATCCTTTTCCGGTATAGCATTCCTGGGCGGCATGGATTTTCCGCACCGCCGTTTCCGCGTTGAACGGGTCGTGAAGGTTTCGGGCGAATTCATCATAGAAAAGCGCCCCGTCTTTACTGATGACGAAGAGCGCTTTCGTCAGCTCGCCTTCGAGCGGATCGCCGCTGAGACGGACCCCGTACCAGTCGGCGAATTCCGCATCGCTGTCGATCAGGAAACGGAAGCGTCCCATTTCCGGGTCGCTGTGCGCATCGCCTGCCACGATGAGCGACGCCGTCACGTCATCGCTGTCGGGAAGAGACGTTTCCAGGGCTTCCA
>JARROU010000291.1:0-1643 GCA_037383585.1 Campylobacterales bacterium
CCCACCCCGGCGTGCAGACGACGCTTAAACGCCTGGGAAAATGGGCCGTCAGCGGGGAGCTGAAACTTGAAAACGACCCCGTCGCCCCGATCCTGCGCAACGTCCGGGAAGCCAAACAGCGCATCGATGCCAAGCATACCACCGCGATCATGATGGCCGCGAACCCCCTGCACCGCGCCCACGAACGTCTGATCCGGCAGACCCTTGACAGCTCGGATCTCGTCGTCATTTTCCTGCTCAATCCCTACAACACCGCCGATCTGAACTACGAGATCCGCGAACAGGCGCTGAGCTATTTCGTCGAGAACTTTCTTCCCAAGAACCGGGTCGTCATCGTTCCCCTCGAATACAGCTATATCTTCGCCGGATACAACGAGGTCATCATCGATGCGATCGTCGCGAAGAACTTCGGCTGCGACCGCCTGATGATCGGTCAGAACCATGCGGGTGTGGGCATGTACTACGACCACAACAGCAACCAGTCCATCAAGGACCGTATGCACGGTATCGACATCGAAGTCGCCATCGCGCGCGAATACGTCTACTGCAACGAATGCAAGACGCTGGTCAGCACGCAAACCTGCCCGCACGGATCGCACCACCATATCTCCTACCACGCTGAGTCCATTCTCGAGCTGGTCAAGACCGGCCTGATGCCGCCGGCGGTGCTGATGCGTAAGGAGATCTCCGCCATCGTGCTCCACCGCCTCTTCCCGGGCCGCATCACGAACATCGAAAAGCTCTTCTACGACATCATGCCGGTCAACGGCCTGCTTGAAGAGCATACCGACCGGGATTTCTATATCAAACTGATGGAACTGTACCAGACGACGTCGCTGACGTAACGGCGGATACAGCATAAAGGAGACGTGTGAATCTCAACTGGTTTTTCCTGACGGTCGGCTACAGCGGCCTCTCCCCAAAAGCGCCCGGAACGGTCGGGACTCTGGTCTCTTTGCCGATCGGCATGGCCATTCTGCTCCTGCTCGGGCCACAGACGCTTTTCCTGGCCACCATCTTGATCACGCTGATCGCCGTCAAGACGATCGACGCGCATGAACGCGCGGGCAACCCCCACGACGACCAACGCATCGTCATCGATGAACTCGCCGGCATGTGGCTCGCGCTTTCCATCGCGCCGGGGATCATGGTCGCACCCGAAGCGCTGACGGAATGGCAGAATGGCTTTTTGATCCAGAGCCTGCTCGCCTTCGGCTTCTTCCGCCTCTACGACATCAAAAAGCCCTCGATCATCGGCCGCATCGACCGCGAGGCCAAAGGCGGGATCGGCGTCATGGGCGACGACCTCATCGCCGGTGCGCTGGCGGGAATTTCAACGGCGCTGGTCTGGCAGGGGATTTTGAAACTGATGTAGAAATGAAGATGGAGGATGGAAGATGGTGACGTGCGCACCTCAATCCTCAATCCGTGCGCAGCGCGTCCGCGATCAGTTCGATCGGGTTTTTGAAGACCATGTCGACTTCGGACTGGTGCATGGAGTTGTTGATCTGCATCCGGCACGCCGAGCACTCGGCGGAGACGACCTGCGCCCCGCTCTCTTTGATCATCGCCGCTTTCGGCTTGCCGGCGGCTTCCGCGAAATGGTACTTCTCCGTCTGCATCGTCACGCCTCCGAAGCCGCA
>JARROU010000292.1:0-2501 GCA_037383585.1 Campylobacterales bacterium
CAGGGCGGAACGCTCTATATCGTCGCCGGGGCGTCATCGGCCGGACGGTACGGCATCAACCCCTTCAGTCGGCTCCATCCGGCGATGAAGCTGGGTTATTTTACGGACGGGTCGCTGCTGCTGACGGTGAAGGGGGAAGGTTTGACGGGTGAGTACGTTTCGAATGAGGGTACGGTTTTGGACCGGTTTTCTCTTGTGAAGCGTTTTGATTGTCGATAACAAAAGATCAGAATCATTCGACCTGTTTCGTCTTTTTAGCGGTTGAATGTGTCGGAATAATTGAAATACCTACAAAATTGTCGCTATTTTTGAATAATGGTATGAAAATTGCATACATTTGGAATGAATTTCAGGAACATGAATTGTAATTGGATAGGAAATCAAAATGGAGTCGAAACGATTCCGCCAAAGGATACAACATGTTTGAAAGCGAAATGATTGAAATGGAAGACTTTAGTTTTAACCACCTTGTTCACCACTATGATGACTGTGACTGTGAACATATGGACTTCAACGAAGAGTTTGATTGTATCGAGGTGCTGGCAGAGTGTGCCGAAGAGATTCTCTGGAACTAAGCCCGCCACGATACGCTGCACCTTCAGAGGGGGCACAATGACTTTTTGCGGCAGCGCTCTCTCCTTCATTCATCCCGCTGCCGTATGAGAAGCTTGATCCCGGGCAGCGTAGTAACGCCGCCTGCCCCAAACAGAAATCAGAAGATCGAATCGCCCGTTTTGGACGTAAACAGCTCCAGCGCTTTCGTACCTGCGAGTGAATTACCCTGCTCGTTAAGCGCGGGCGACCAGACACAGATCCCCATCTTTTTCGGGATGACCGCGACGATGCCGCCCCCGACACCGCTTTTGCCCGGCAGCCCGACGTGAAAGGCGAAATCCCCCGACGCGTCGTGGTTGGCGAGGTAGAGCATGGCGCGGGAAAGCTCGCGGGTGTTCATGCTGATCGCGCAGTGTTCGAAATAGGTGTGCACGACTTCCAGCACGTCGTTGTCGAGGTTGCCGAAGCTCTTCATCAGGTTTGCCAGCGCCCGGTTGCGGAAGCCGTGGCGCATTTCCGACTCCGTCACCTCCTTGTCGCTTTCGACCCCGCTGTCGTGCGCGATCTCGCGGACGAAGCCCAGGATCTCCTTGGAAGTACGGGCAACCGATCCGTAGTGCGAGATCAGCGCGTCGGTGATGTTGATCGCACCGGCGTTGATGAAGGGGTTGCGGGGAATGCCGTGTTCGTACTCGAGCTGCACGAGGGAGTTGAACGGGTTGCCCGACGGTTCGCGACCGACGCGGCGGTAGAGATCATAGCCGTAGGCGTCCAGCGCCAGGGTAAAGGTAAAGACCTTCGAGATGCTCTGAATGGAAAAGAGGGTGTCGGCGTTCCCGACGGAGTACTGAGTCCCGTCAAAGAACGTCAGCGTCATCCCGAACTGCTGCGGATCGACCTCGGCCAGCGCCGGGATGTAGTCGGCGACCTTCCCCTGGCCGACATAGGGCTTGATCTCCTCGGCGATCTCATCAAGTACGGCCTGGTAATCCATCTTTGCATCCTTGTTTGGGGCGGATATAATGTAGTGTATCAAAAGGGATGTAATAGGAAGGGCAGTCGTGCGTTTCAACATGAAAAATTTCGCTTTACTGGTTTTTAGTGTATTGATTTCGGGGTCATTGTGCAGCGCTGATGAAGCGACTCACTGGTTACGAGAGAACGAATATCTAAAGTTGTCAAGCGGATGCAAGTACGATCACAGGCTATTGTCATTAACTGACGTGCAACTCAACAAGGACCTGGAAAAACAGACGTCAGGTATGGTCAGGAAAAAGACTGAGACAAAATATTACGAAGTAAACTTCAAAACAGCAGGTTCCGGATTGCCGCAAAAAGTCGACCTTTGTCTCTATGGTGAAAATAAACGGCTGGATGATGAAACCTTCAAGACATTAGCGTCATACATTAGCTATATAGACACGGATATTCTCAAGATTTATTTATTTGAGAGAGATGAGTATAAGTACCTTGTACTGGAATCACGTGCTATGGGCGCATCAGGTTTAATGATGAGCTATCATTCATTTGTCGCTTTGGATTTGGGAAAAGGAATCTTTCTGGATGAGGAAGCTTTTTCAACGGCATACTACAACCCATTCTATTTTACGATTAAAGATGATGGACGACTGGAAGCTATACTGCTTCATTCTGAACTGCTGCAGAATGGTGAAAAAGTTTGTTTTGCAGTTGAAAACGAATTTGAAAAATAGAACTATGCGACGCTTAATATTGGAGGATCTATTGATATGGTAAGAATTGCTGCCGTAATCATTTTTATTTTTCTTATTTTTCAAGATGTTCATGCAGCAACAATTGAGAAGATTGTGAGAGTTAAAACGTCCAATGTTGTGTATGAACATCTTGAAAAATAAGAAAAATAAAAATGATTACGGCAGCAATTCTTACCATATCAATAGATCCTCCAATATTAAGCGTCGCATAGT
>JARROU010000293.1:0-1972 GCA_037383585.1 Campylobacterales bacterium
TCCTCGATGAAGGCCGTATAGTCATGATAGCCGTCGTTATGCAATTTCAGTTCAAGAAACATCTCGGCATCTTTCACGCCTTTCATCTGCTCAAGATCGATCAGTTTTTTATACAGTGCTTCGACATCTTCGACCGTTTTTTTCGGAACCGGCCGACGGAAAGAGCGGTAACCGCGGATCTGTTTCTCCCGGTTGTACAGCGGCTTGTACTCTGAATAGACCCAGTAGTATTTTCCGTCCTTGCGGCGGTTTTTTCACGATGGCCTTGTACGCTGTACCCGATCGGAGCGCGTCCCAGAGCAGCTTGAAGACCGTTTTGGGCATGTCGGGGTGGCGCACGATATTGTGCGGCTGCCCCATCAGTTCTTCTTCCGGATAACCGGAGAGTTCGACAAAGTACGCATTGGCGTAGGTGGTTTTCCCGCTAATATCCGTTTCCGACAATATCTCTTTTTTGGAATCGACCGGAACTTCGATATCCAACGGTGCCAGCCTGAAGCGTTCCGACATAATGTTCTCCTGATTGTAATAAACACACAGTTATTTACACGGTTGAAGAATTTTCCGAACAGTCCGAAAAGGCCTTCGAAACGCTGGCTGTACAGATCCTCCACAAACGCCGAATAATCATGAAAACCGTCGTTGTGCAGCTTCAATTCGAGAAACATCTCGGCGTCTTTCTGGCTCTTGGTCCGCTCCAGGTCAAGCAGCTTTGCATAGAGCGCTTCGACGTCCTCGAGCGTTTTTTTCGGGACCGGTCTGCGGTGCGAACGGTACCCGCGGATCTGCTTTTTCTCGTCAAAAAGCGGTTTGTACTCCGAGTAGACCCAGTAGTATTTCCCGTCTTTGCGGCGGTTTTTGACGATGGCCTTGTACTCTTTGCCCGCTCTGAGCGCGTCCCAGAGCAGTTTGAAGACCGTTTTGGGCATATCGGGGTGGCGGACGATGTTGTGGGGCTTCCCGATCAGTTCCGCTTCCGGATAGCCGGAGAGTTCGACAAAATAGCCATTGGCATATACCGTTTTGCCTGCAGTATCCGTTTCGGAAAGGATCTCTTTTTTCGAATTGACAGAAACCTCGATATCGAGCGGCGCAAGCCTAAACGTATCCGACATAAAAACTCCTCTATATTTGGAGCGCGGATGTTACCAAAATGTTATCATCAAATAATCTTTATCTTCAAAGCAGAGTTATTTTTTTAAATTATATTAATGATTAAAATGGTTGTTTTATCAACAGAAAAATAAAATCTTATTCTTGATAGATAAGAGGAACGAATATAAAGCCGGGGTATTCCTCCCGCTGGATCTCCGTCTCGGACTCTTTGACGAAGCGGTAGACGGAGTCCTGAACCGGGAGGACGAGCCGCCCGCCGGGTTTGAGCTGCTCAAAAAGCTGCTCCGGGATTTCCGGGGCGCTCGCGGAGGCCAGGATCGCATCGAAGCGCTCGCCCGGCATCCCCAGTTTCTCGCCGGCCTCCTCGATCCGCACGTGGCTGAAATGAAACGGCCTGATGTTTCTGCGGCCCTGTTCCACGAGGGAGTGCTGGCGCTCCAGCCCGATTACCTCGCCGCGCTCCCCGACGATGTGCCCCAGCAGCGCCGTCGTCCACCCCGAACCCGAACCGATGTCGAGGACCCGGTCGCCCTCCTCTGCGCCGAGCAGTTCGAGCATGAACGCGACCGTCGTCGGCTGCGAGATCGTCTGGTCCTCCCCGATGGGAAGCGGGTAGTCACCATAGATCTCGTCGGCGAACCAGTCAGGGACGAAGTATTTCCGGTCAATGACGCGGAACGCCTCGATGATCTTCGGCGTGCGCAGCGCACCGTACGCGATCATGCCCTGGATCAGCATCTCTTTGCTGTTATGATTGTTCATGGCCCTGCTCCCTTCCCATGGTGAGGAAACGGTCCGGCAGCAGGGACGTGGCCAGCATCACGGCATTGATGTCCTCATGTTCCCGCCAGGTCGG
>JARROU010000294.1:0-1599 GCA_037383585.1 Campylobacterales bacterium
TTAAGACTTTCTCTGTTTCGCTGAAACTGTACCGGGTTTTTAGAGATGCCCTAAACTTTTTAATGCTACAGTTACGGACTTTTCATTTTGAAGGCAGGCGTCATGATGCATTATTTCCACCGTCAGGTCAAACTCTGGGGCGAGGAGGTCCAGCAGTCACTTCAGGAAAAAAGGATCGCGATCATCGGCAGCGGCGGGCTGGGCAGTTCGCTCTCCTTCGCCCTCGGTGCGACGGGCATCGGGGAGATCCACCTCGTCGATGTCGACGAGGTCAGTGTGCACAACATCCACCGCCAGATCGCCTTCAAGACCGGCGACGAGGGCAAGAACAAGGCGGTCGTCAACGCCGGGATCATCGAAGAACGCTGTCCCTACGTCAAGGCGCATGCGCACGAATGCGACTTTGCCGCCTTCGCGAAAAAAGGGATCGACGTCGACCTGATCATCGACGCAACGGACAACCTTCCGACCCGGGGCCAGATCAACGAGTACGCCAAGATCAAAAAGACACCCTGGGTCTACGGGTCGGTGGAAGCGTTCCACGGACAGGTCTGCTTTTTCGACCAGGCGTCGTTCAACGACGTGTTCAAGATCACCCTCAAAGAACCGGCGGGCATTGCAGCCCCGATCGTGATGCACATCGCCTCACTGCAGGCCAATCTGGCTCTGCGCTACCTGGCCGGTCAGGCGGTCAAAAAAGATCAGCTGTACTACCTTTTTTTCAACGAGGAAGGGGAACTGATGACGCAGAAATTCGGCCTGCCGGTGTAGAGAAAAGTTTTACTCCACACTAAGCCGCACACGCTATAATTCCATACTTAAATTACCCTTGGAGAATGCGATGCGCGGTTACAAGATTTTTGCCGGGAGCGCCAGCGAAGAGTTTGCGAAAGAGGTATGCCAGTACCTTGACGTTCCTTTGGCCAAAGCGGATGTGAAACGCTTTAGCGACGGGGAGATCTCCGTTCAGATTTCAGAGAGCGTCCGCGGGCGTGACGTCTTTATCATCCAGTCGACGGGTGCCCCGTCCAACGACAACCTGATGGAACTGCTGATCATGACCGACGCGCTGCGCCGCTCGTCCGCAAGCTCCATTACCGCCGTGATCCCGTATTTCGGATATGCGCGCCAGGACCGAAAAGCGGCGCCGCGCGTTCCGATCAGCGCGAAGCTGGTGGCCAACCTGTACCAGACCGCGGGCATCGACCGCCTGGTCACCATCGACCTGCACGCCGGACAGATCCAGGGCTTCTTCGACATTCCGGTCGACAACCTCTACGGTTCGATCATTTTCCAGCAGTACATCCAGGAGAAGAACCTGGCCAACCCGGTCATCGCGAGCCCGGACATCGGCGGAGTCGCCCGTGCCCGCTACTTTGCGGAAAAACTCGGACTGGAGATGGTCATCGTCGACAAGCGCCGCGAGAAAGCGAACGAGGCAGAAGTCATGAATATCATCGGCGACGTCGAAGGCAAGGACGTCATCATGATCGACGATATGGTCGATACCGCCGGCACGATGGTCAAGGGTGCGGCGGCGCTCAAAGCCAAGGGCGCCAATTCGGTCATGGCCTGTGCAACGCACGCGGTTCTGAGCGG
>JARROU010000295.1:0-1591 GCA_037383585.1 Campylobacterales bacterium
CTGTCCAAGGTCGGCTACAAGACCCTGGCGAAGACATTCTTCGAGATTCACGACCCGACGCAGGAGGGCCGGCAGGGGCCCGACGTCGGCGCGCAGTACCAGAGCGCCGTGTTCTATAACGACGCCTCGGAAAAAGCCATCGTGCAGGAACTGATAAAGCGGCTGAGAAAAAACGGCTACGACGTCAAGACGAAACTGCTCGAAGCGAAAACGTTTTACAAAGCAGAGGCGTATCACCAGGACTACTACGAGCGCCACGGCAAGCTGCCGTACTGCCACGGGCGCGTGGATCGCTTCAAAGAGGACGACTAGCGGACGTTGAGGAAGTAGCGCAGGCTGGCGTCGCTGAAGGCTTTGCTTTTGGCGAGGTAGGAAGAGGCGCTCTCGAAGACCCGTTTGAAGTCACTGCTTTCGCTGCTCTGCTCGGCAATGACCTCCGAGAGTGCCTTTTTCGCAGCGTCGGTCACCGCATCCGGGAACTGCTGAAGCTTGACGCCGTGGGTTTCGAGCGCCTGCATCGCTTCGGCATTTTTCGCCTGGAACTCGAACGTCATCGCGGCGTTGAGCTCATTTACGGCACACTCTATGATCGCCTGCTGCTCGCCGGAGAGCTTGTCCCAGGTGTGCTTGCCAAACGTCATCTCGAGGATCGAACCCGGTTCGTGCCAGCCCGAATAGTAATACGGCGCGACTTTGTAAAAGCCCATTTTGAGGTCGAGATAGGGGCCGACCCACTCCGTTGCGTCGATCACGCCCCGCTCCAGCGAGGTGTAGATCTCCCCCGCGGGCAGCAGAACGGGATTGACGCCGAGCTTTGACATGACCTCGCCGCCGAGCCCCGGTATGCGCATCTTTAACCCGTTCATGCCCTCAAGCGATGTGATCGGTTTGCGAAACCAGCCGCCCATCTGGATATTGGTGTTGCCCCCGGCGAAGGGGTGCAGGTTGTAGCGGGCATAGAGTTCGCGCCACAGTTCCAATCCCCCGCCGTAGGCCAGCCAGCCGTTGAGCTCTTCGGCCGTCATGCCGAAAGGGAAACCGCTGAACAGTGAAAACGCGCTGTTTTTTCCTTTCCAGTAATAGGGGCCGGAATGGAACCCGTCGATCTGTCCGCTGCTGGCGGCGTCAAAGACCGCCAGGGCGGGGACGAGTGTGTTCTTCGGAAATAGTTTGATCGAAAGCTGGCCGCAGCTGATCTGTTCGACACGCTCCGCGAACCGGTCGACGCCCGTCCCCATGATCGGGAAGTGCGCCGGCCAGCTCGTCGCGATTTTCAGCTCCGTTTTTTTCCCGCGGTTCACATGGACGTCTTTGGCGTCCGCATCGCTTTTTTTCGGGTGCTTGCTGTAGTCGATTGCCACACGGTTGTTGTCGTTGCAACCCTCGAGCAGAACGGCCGACGATGCCGCCGCCGCGGTCAGAAAAGTACGTCTGTTCATATATATTCTCCTATATAGTTCCTATCTACTTTAAAGGTTTTAAGGCCGAAACGAAAATCTACGCGGTCGCCGGAAGCGAACGTGTGCTTCAGTAGCCATAGCGGCCAGCGTAGCAGAAGGGGCTTCTGCTCCTTCTGCGTTCAAAATCAGTA
>JARROU010000296.1:0-2914 GCA_037383585.1 Campylobacterales bacterium
CTGAAAAAAGAGTTCGCGCTGCTGCTCGATGACGTCAAAAACGGCGAGCTGGACGAGGAAGAGTGCCGCGCCGTCATTGACGAGATCGACATGATGCGCGAAGAGGAGGAGTAAAGCAATGAAAAAAACCCTGACATTTATCGGAAGCGGCAACATGGCAACGTCCATGGCCAAAACCCTGAAAGACAACTACCTCATCGAGGTCGTCGGACGAAACCTCGAAAGCCTCGACCGGTTCGAAGCCGCTCTCGGGACAGAGGTTTCCAAACATTTGCTGAACAATTTCGACCTCACCGGGAAAACCGTTCTGCTGTGCGTCAAACCGGCCAACATCGAAGAAGTCGGCGCCAAGCTGCAGGGCAAGGCCGAAGCGCTCTATTCCGTCCTGGCGGGCACGAAGCTCGAGACGCTCAAACACCATATCGATGCCGCCGGCACCGTCCGTGCCATGCCGAACCTCGCGGCAACCGTCGGAAAATCCATGACGACGCTCACCGGAGACCGCCACCTCGAAGCCGAAGCCGTGACCCTCTTTAACGCCATCGGTCCGACGCTCTGGCTCGGCAGCGAAAAAGAACTCGACATCGCCACGGGCCTGGCCGGCAGCGGCCCGGCCTACCTCTGCCTCATCGCGGAAGCCCTGGCCGACGGCGCCGTCAAACAGGGGCTCCGCCGCGACGACGCCCTGACCGTTATGCGCGGCCTGTTCGCCGGTTTCGGCGACGTTATGCGCGGCCTGTTCGCCGGTTTCGGCGAGCTCATTCAGCATGAGCACCCCGCCCTGCTCAAAGACGGCGTCATGAGTCCGGGCGGCACGACCGCCGCGGGCTACGCCGCGCTGGAAAAAGCCGGCGTGCGTGACGGATGCATCGAAGCCATTGAATGTGCTTACAAAAAGGCGATCGGGCTCTAGGAGGCGCCGGCGCCGCACTAACGCCATACCCCGGCAGCCGCGCCGCTTCTTTGGCAACCAGGAGCGGTTTTAACCTTTGCCTTCTTTTGCTGTGTGCCGCTCTCCTTGTTTCCCTACCACACTGTTTCACAAAATCACTCTCGGCAAAAACAGACCTATCCGCACGGAAAATCCGACAGCTCCCACCCCTTTCCCGGCCATTGTATTCAAATATCTTTTAAGCATATTAAAACCGAAAATGTTTTATATTGCGTTCTATAAAAACTTTTACTGTTATTTTTTAATACATATAGCAAAAAAGGAAAGATGCAATGAAATGGATCCGCCTGGTTTTCGCAACCGCCGCAGCCTTGATGCTATTCGCCGGTGCGGCGAACGCCAACTGTTCCGCCCATAAAAATGAAAACCAGTGCAGCAGAGATCCCGGCTGCGACTGGGCCGACGTAGGATCTTTCGCAGGTGGCGTATGTGTTCCCATGCTGCAAGACCTTTGCGTGGAAAAGGTCGAAGGCGAAGGGTTTCAGATCCTACGATACGACAGGGTTTGACGTGAATCTTGCCAACAAGTGCGGCATCGACGGAGACGATGAAACGGGGCAAGCATGTCGGGAGGAAGCCGCTCTGAAGATCGGCCACCTGGTAAACGTGGTTCAGCATGCACTCTTTTACGAGATGCCCGATTTCGACGCAGACCAGATCCATACCTTCTACATCGAAAACGGCGTAAGAGTGAGTTTCTTCTCGCAGGAACGTCTTTACGGCTCCTATCTCAAAGACGGAGTGCTGTTCTACGGCCGGATCGAGCAATGCGGTACCGGCGGCGGGGAGATCAACACTGCCGCCGCGGACAAGGCCGATATCATCAGTACGTTTACATCAGAATACAACTATAACGACGGGCATGATAAATACCTTACGACAAAAGTATCCGGGCAGTCCGCACCCATTACCGGCGTTCACCTCAATCCCACAACGCACGAGGCTGAAGCCTATCAGCCCGTCAGCGGAAACCCGGATTGGAAGTTCACCATCATCCCCCTTCTCGGCGACGGAACCTGCAGCAGCGCCCAGAACGTCATCGACCCCGATACCGATAAGCAGCTGCTGATCGACATCCCGTGGGGCAGCAGCGATGCCTCCACTGCGCAGACGGCGGAAATGGCCGTCCCCGGTTTCGCGAGAAGAGACAACCGCTTCCAGGTCATCGTCGTGGACCCGCAGACCCTGAACGTGAAGGCGCAGCAGTGCATCCTGTCAAGCGCGCAAATAGGGAACATCGAAAGGCTCGGACAGTGCGCGAACTCCGAAAACCAGTACCGGGAGGCCTACGGGGATGATGCGTGGGAACGCTGCGGGGAAAATCACGGCCGTCCCTGCCTTTCACAAAACAATGGCATCGCCGACACTGAAGATGAAACCTACAATGCCGTCACGGACGCCATATACACGAACGATCTGGGATGTTATATGTGTACCTTCAACATCGCACCGGGCTGTTCGACGGACAATTTCGCCATCCGGCCCGAATCCTACGAACTGGACCTGAACGACACCTCCGCCCTGCTGACCGCCGGTAAGCCCTATACGCTCAATGCGACCGGCACGTTTGTCGGGGGCGGCGGCCTACCGGCACCGGGCTATACGACGACGCTGGACAACACGCTGGACAAAAACGCCTCGTTGATTTTTGCCCCCGCGCCGACGGCAACGGCCTGCCCGGATACGTCCGGCCGCCTCTTTACCGTCGACTTCACCAACAGTGTCGGGGCCGGCACCTTCATCTATCGCAATGTCGGCGATATCAATATCACGCTTTCGGACGGAAACTGGACCGCAGTGGATCAGAACAAAGCGGTGCAGGAGTGCCTGCCCGGCTCAAACCGGACCTCGCCCGAACCCGTTGGATGTCTGGTGTCGGCAAGCCTATCCAAACGCTTTATCCCGCAGCGCTTCGAGCTCGAAGCCTCATTGGAGAATTTCGGCGACGCTTTTACCTACCTG
>JARROU010000297.1:0-1585 GCA_037383585.1 Campylobacterales bacterium
CGAACGAGCGGCTGTCGTCCCCGCCGGTTCCGAACGCGAAGAGCGCATCGGGGCGGTAGGAGATGAAGGCAATGATGGCCGGATCGATCCCCGCGCCGACCGCCCACTTCTTCCAGTCCTCGACGCTGGCTTCCATCTCCAGGTGTACGAAACGGTTGGCCAGAGGTGCGGCCATACGGAAGACGACGCCGCGGTCGCTCTCGCGGTTCCCGGCGGCGACGATGGACCAGCCCTCGGGCAGGGTGTACTCGCCGATCTTGCGGTCGAGGATCAGCTGGTAGGCGGAGGCCTGAACCATGGGGGCGGCGGTATTGAGTTCGTCGAGGAAGAGGATCCCTTCACCCTCGCTGCCGTCAGGCAGGAAAGAAGCGGGGGCCCAGACGGCCTCGTTTTCTTCGGCATTGAAAAAGGGAATGCCCCTCAGGTCGGTCGGATCGAGCAGGGAGAGGCGCAGGTCGATGTAGGCGATCCCTTTGTCTTTGGCGATCTGCGAAACGATGGAGGACTTGCCGATGCCCGGCGGGCCCCAGAGGAAGACAGGGACTTTTCTTTCAGTCAGGTGGGATAAAGAGCGTTTGGCGCTGAAGGGGGTCATAGAGGTTCCTTATATATAAACAGTCTCTTTGACGATGCAATTTTGATGCGAAACAAAAAGCGAAGGTATAATGGGTCCTATCACACCTGTAAGCGAGAGTAAATGGGCAAGAAAACCGTCAAATATCTTCTAATCGCCGTTGTCGGCGCAGGCATGCTTTACGGCATCGGGCGGCTTAGTGTCACGTGGTATGAGAGTTACGGGTATGTCGATCGCCAGCCCTACCTTCAAAACGCGACGACGTCGGGTATCGTGCTCAGATGGCAGACCCCGGAAGCGGAAAAAGGGTGTATCGTTTACGGCATTGACGGTTTTGCGCGTAAAATGTGCGAGGAAAAACGGACCCGAGTTCACCGGATCGGGCTGACCGGTTTGAAAAAAGCGACGCAGTACCGCTATAAAATCATTAGCGCTTCGCTGAAGATCGACAATGACGGCCGAAGCTTTTCGACGCTCGACGACAATGACCGTATGGAGCAGACCATCTGGATACTGGGCGATTCGGGCCACCATAACAAGAGCCAGCAAGCCGTCAAAAAAGAGATGCTCAAGCATCTGCACGGCCGAAAGGTCGATACCTGGATCATGCTCGGCGACAACGCTTACACCGACGGGACGCAGGAACAGTACAACCGCGGCATGTTCAATGCCTACCCCGAAATGTTTAAAACAAACGTGCTCTGGAGTGTGATCGGAAATCACGACGCGCATCGCTTGGCCTATTACGACATCATGGAATTTCCGACACATGGAGCGTCCGGCGGTACGGCGTCCGGCAGCGAAAAATATTATGCTTTTGAGCAGGGGAACGTTCATTTTGTGATGCTGGATTCCCAGACGGCGGACCGCAGTGCAGACGGGGACATGGCCCGGTGGCTGGAGCGGGACCTGAAAGCCAATACGAAGCTGTGGACCGTAGCGGTCTTCCATCATCCGCCCTATACCAAAGGGACCCACGATTCGGACCGTGTCAAGGACAGCGGCGGAAGG
>JARROU010000298.1:0-1580 GCA_037383585.1 Campylobacterales bacterium
GGAAAGGACGATATGCACTTCGCCGTCGATCTCGCTGAAGAGAACGTAGCTTTTGAGACTGAGATTGAGGTCGACCGATTCCAGCGGGTGGGGTTTGAGGTCGACCCCTTCGAGTTCGGGAATTTTCAGCATGCTCAACCTTTCGGACTGATGACCGACATCGGGTCGTCCGCTTTCTGACTCTGTGCGGGGAGGGTACTTTCCTTCTCTTTCTCAAGCTCCTCTTCGCGCTCTTGGAGTTTATCTTCAATAAGTTTTTTGTACTGGAGCTGTACGGCATCAAGCCTTTGCAGCAGTTTGCGTACTTTTGACATGTCCGTATTGTTGCGAACGATGATCGGGGTCAGCACGATCACGAGATTGATCTCTTCGTGGATGGTGTGTTTCCAGTCGAAAAGACCGCCGAGGTAGGGGATGTCGCGCAGTCCGGGAATCCCCTGCGCTTCGTCGCGGTTTTTGTCGTAGATCAATCCCCCGATGATGACGCTCTCGCCGTTATTGACGATGGCGGTCGTGAGGACCTCGCGTTTGGTGGTGCTCGGCAGGCCCGCCACCGAACTGTTGAGAATGTCCTCGAGCTTGGCTTCCGTGATCAGGGTGACTTTGTTGCCCTGGGAGAGGCGCGGTTTGATTTTGAGGGTCAGTCCGATGTCTTCGCGTTTGTAGGTATTCCTTGCCAGTGAAGTACTGTCTGCCGCCTGTGCCGTCGAGGTGACGATCGGTTCGGTACGCCCGACATAAATGGAGGATTCCTGGTTGTTGACGCACAGCAGTGTCGGTTCCGAGAGGGTATTCGCCGCGCCGTTGCTGGCTAAAAAGTCGATCGTGGCACCGAAGGCAATTCCCGAGTCAAATGTGGTACCGCTGAGGTTGAGCAGGCCGCCGCCGTCAAACGCGATGGAAGGGCCGCCGAGGTCTGCGGCGAAAGTAAAGAGGCCGGCATCGGTGACCGCACCGCCGCCCAGACCGTATTTGACGCCGATCGTGTCGGCCATGTTCTGGTTGATTTCGATAATGCGGGCCTTGACGAAGACCTGGGGTTTTTCGACGTCGAGGACTCTGATCAGTTCGCGGATGTCTTTGATGTCGGACTCCAGTCCGGAAACGACGAGGGCGTTTAGCTCGTCATAGACGCTGACCGTCGGTTTGTCCGATTCTTTGACATATTTTTTCTTATCCAGGACCTGCTGCAGAGATTCGACGACGTTTTTCGCCTCGCTGTTTTCCAGCGGAATGATCGTCAGCCGCTGGTTCATGGAATCGTCTTTCTCATCGAGCTGTCTGATGAGCGGGACGAGTCGATTGATGTTTTCCTGCGTGGCGAGAATGATGAGTGCATTTGTGGCGTCGTCGCTGAGAATCTCGACTTTGTTGTTCTGGATTTTCTGGTTGATGATCGCTTTGGCAATCTTGCTGACGGAGGTGGCCAGCCGGCTGGCCTTCGCGTGCTCAAGCGTCATGAAGTGCGCCCGGATGTTCTTGTTTTTATCCCGGTCGATCGTTTTGACGATGGTTTCGATCACGTTGATGTTGTCGACGGAATCGCTGACGATCATCATGTTGTTTTCTTTGATGGTCAG
>JARROU010000299.1:0-2715 GCA_037383585.1 Campylobacterales bacterium
CCTCGAAGCGACGTCGCTCGGGCTCAGCGCCACGGGCATCGGCTGTTTCCTCGACGACGTGATGCACCGGCTGCTGGGGTTGGAAGGGCACGACTTCCAGAGCCTCTACCACTTCACCGTCGGCCGCGCCATTACGGATTTGAGGCTGCAGACCAGGGCCCCTTACGAATCGTAGCCCAAACATTATCCCGACTGCGCTACAATAGAGCCATGGATAATGTCATCATGTTTTTCAGCGGCGCAGTCGTCGTCGCAGGATTTGTCCTGCTTTCCCGGTTCCTCAAACGGAACAAAAAAGAGGGGCTGGACAACGTCAACCTCTATTCGACCATCGAGAAGATGGAATCGCTCGGCACGCTCAACGTCTACAAGGTCGTCACAAAAGAGATCGTCACCGCCTCGGATCATATCTTCGGGAATTTCGGAGAGAAATACCTGCGGTGGCTGATCTCGAAAAAGAAGCTGGCAATGATCTTCACCTTCGACATCGATTTCAGTTACAACCTCAAAGACCGCCATTTCGGCATCGAGGAGCTCGGCGAAGGGCGCTACCTTTTTAAAATGCCCGCCTGCCGCTACTCGCTCGGCATCAAAGACATCAGTTTCTACGACGAACAGAACGGGAAGCTTTTGCCTTGGCTGCTGCCGGACCTTCTCTCCGGCGTCTTCAGCGACGGCTTTAACGAAAACGACCGAAACGGCCTGATCAAGGAGGCGAAAAAACAGGTATCCGCCATTGCCAACGGCATGATGATCGAGCTGCTGCCCGACGTGCAGAAATCGGCAAGAACAACGCTTGAGCAGATCGCCTATGCCCTCAACGCGCAAACGATCCAGTTCGATTTTTCCGAGTCGCCCACGATCGAGAATACCGTCGACTACCTGCCGAAAGAAAACGAGGAAGGGGCGCAGGCCTAACGGTCCGCGTCCGCCAGCGTCAGGCAGAAAAGCACCTCTTTCCCCGCCTTTGCCATCGTCTCCGCCGCCTGCGTCAGCGTCAAACCCGTCGTAAGGATGTCGTCGACAAGGATCACCTTCTTTTCGGGAAACGGTTTCAGTTCAAATGTTCTTGGATGCGTCAGACGGTACTGAAAATCCTGTCCGGAGTAGCGGTGGCCGGAACGGTCGCGAAGCACGGAGAAGCGCGGTTTCAGCCCCCGGCCCTTCATCGCCCTTACCAGCAGCGCGGTATGCGAATAGCCGTGACGCACATGGTCGTCCACCCCGATGACGGCAACGGGTTCTTCTGTTTTGAGCGTTTTTGCATAGGGTTCGAAGGAGGCTTTCGCCAGCGTCTTGTAGAGGTAATAGCCCAGATCGGTATGTTTCGTCAGTAGCAGCGGTTCGATCTCGTCGTATTTGTAAAAGGAGTGTACAGGAAGTTTCCCCGCGATCTTGCGGGTGTAGAGAGAGGGGCGCAGTTGTTCGTTCCTGCAGCGTCTGCAAACGTGCGTCAGGGACCACGATTCACAGAGCAGGCATTTCATATCAATCACGCCAAAGGAGCGAAGCCCCTTTGCCTACGTTAACACTGGGTTTGCTTCGGCAGCAGGCCCGCGTGCTTTTCGCACTTTTTAATACGGGTGATGTCCCCGCCGTAACATTTCGCGGTGACGTTCTTGCCCATCGATTTGACCGTTTCGCGCGCGATGATCTTGTTGCCGACCGACGCCTGGATGGCCACTTCGAACAGCTGGCGCGGCACGATCTCTTTCATGTTCTTGACCAGAGCGCGTCCGCGCGACTCCGCCGCGCTGCGCGGCACGATGATGCTCAGCGCATCGACAACGTCTCCGGCGACGCGCACGTCCAGCTTGACAAGGTCCCCTTCGCGGAAACCGATCGGCTCATAGTCGAAACTCGCATATCCCTTCGAGATCGACTTAAGCTGGTCGTAGAAATCAACGACGATCTCATTCATCGGGACGGAATACTCCAGGAGTACGCGTTCTTCGTTTAGGTAGTCCATCTTCTCCTGGATGCCGCGTTTGGAGACGATCAGGTTCATGACGTTTCCGAGATACTCGCTCGGCGTGATGATCGTCGCCTTGACGTAGGGCTCCTCGATACGCTCGATGTGGTTCACGGCCGGCAGTTCGGAGGGGTTCTGCACTTCGACCATCGTCCCGTCGGTCAGATAGACGTTATAGACGACCGACGGCGCCGTCGCGATCAGGTCCAGCCCGAATTCGCGTTCGAGCCGCTCCTTGACGACCTCCATATGGAGCATCCCCAGGAAACCGACGCGGAAGCCGAACCCGAGCGCAATGGAAGTCTCCGGTTCGTAACTGAGCGAAGAGTCGTTAAGCTTCAGCTTGTCCAGGGCGTCGCGCAGGTCCTCGAACTTGTCCGTATCGATCGGATAGAGACCGGCAAAAACGAACGGCTTGGCCGGTTCATAGTCGCCGACCGGTTCCGCCGTCGGGTTTTTGGCATCGGTGATCGTATCGCCGACGTTGAGCGATCCGACGTCCTTGAGGCCGAGCACGACGATCCCGATCTCGCCGCTCCCGATCGAGTCGGTCTTCATCTTTTTAAGCGGGTGCGGGTACATGAGGTCCAGGACTTCATGCTGCTCGTTGTTGCTCATCAGCTTGACGGTCTGTTTCTTGCGGATTGCACCGTCGAAAACGCGCACCAGCGCCAGTGCTCCCAGGTACGGGTCGAACCAGCTGTCGTAAATGATCGCTTTCGTCGTCGCTTCCGGGTCGCCGA
>JARROU010000300.1:0-2210 GCA_037383585.1 Campylobacterales bacterium
CCTCGCGCGGCATGATCATCAGCGAGAGATAGCCGATGGACAGCAGGGTGACTCCCAGAATCATCGTCAGCGGACAGGTGATGAAGAAGCGGGCGAGCTTACACGCGTAATCCTTGGGGGTGGGGGGTGTGTGTGCGTGCATCTGCGCTCCTTACGGGATCACTACCGTAGCGTACATGCCAGGATAGATCGGGGTTTTGGCGTCGGAATCGAAGGAGACTTTCACTTTGAACGTATGCGTCATCGGGTTGGAGCTGGGGATGATGGCGCTGACGGTCCCTGTCGTTTTAAGGCCTGCCGAAGGCACCTGGACCTCGACTTTTGTACCGTACGGCACTTTGGCCAGGTCGTTCTCGGCGACTTCGATCGCGATCTTGAGATTGGTCAGGTCCGCCAGCACGAACGCGGGCATCCCCGGCATGGCCATCTCGCCGACATTGATGTTCTTGGCGATAATGACACCGTTATTGGGGGCTTTGATGTTCAGATAGTTGTACTGGTTGTAGACTTCCGCCAGCTGCGCTTTGGCCTGTTCCACCTGCTTTTTGCTGATGGCGACCATGTCTTCCATGTTCTTCGCGGCGAGTTCGAGGTTTTCGACCTCGTACTTGCTGACCATCTGCTTTTCATACAGGCGTTTGTAGCGTGCAAGGTTCAACCGGACGTTGTTGAGCTGGTTCTGGTTCATCTGCAGCGCCAGTTCCGCCTGCGAGATCCCGAGCTCCACGCGCGCCTTGGCCGAATCGACCTCTTTCGAGTCGATCGTATAGAGCAGCTGGCCTTTCTTGACGCGTTCGCCTTCCGAGGCGCCGACCTTGGTTACGAAGCCCATGTAGCGGCTCGTGATCATCTTCTGGTTGTCGGAGATGACGCTCCCCGCGACGGTGAGGCCCTGGGCGTAGAGCGCCGCTGCGGCCAGGATAAACGTGATAAGCAGTTTTTTCATTGTGTGACTCCGTTGGCAAGTTTTTCAAGGGCGAAGACCCGTTCGGTGCGTTTGTTCGTCACTTCGAGCAGTGCAAGGACCGTTTCGAGCTGCTGCGACTGTTTGATGACGACGTCGCTCATGGAAGCCAGCTGTTCGCGGTAGCGTTCTTCGTAGCTGGCGTAGATCTCTTTGGCAAGGGCCAGCTCTTTTGCAAGCGCGTCGATCTCGTAATCGAGCGATTTGATCTCGGTATGGATCTTGTCGACCTGCAGCGCGATCCTGCATGCCGACCATCGGCAGGTAGTCGGCCATCGCGACGTCTTTCATGCTTTCGCGGATCTTCAGTCCGGTCCTGGCGCGCTTGACGTCGATGTTGTTTTCGATGATCTGCGCCGTCTCAAGCTGCGGCATCGGCACATCGGAATCGGGGAGGGCAATGGACGTGACCGGCTGGTTGAGCAGGAAACTCAGATAGTGGTAGAGCAGGTCCTCGTTGGCCTCCATCTGGTGGATGGAACGGGTGACGTTCGATTTTTTCGCCTGCACTTCGAGTAGGTCAGTCTGTTTCGCGTACCCTTCCTGGATCATCGACTGCGTCATTTTTTCGAGGGTCTCGATGTTGCCGAGGATGGTCTTGAGGTTGGCCAGCGCTTCGTCAAGCAGGCGCATGTCGTAGTAGGCCTTGCGCGTTTCGTAGATCTTTTCGTTGAGCAGCTTGGTCTTGTCGAGTTTTTTCAGGCGCTCCATCTCCTCGGCCGCTTCGACGTAGGCGGAGATTTTCCCCCCGACGTACAGCGGCAGGGTGTACTCCAGTTTGCTCTGGAAGAAGTTGCGCTCTTCGGGATAGTTCAGGTCTTCGGGGGCCACGTCCAGGATACCGGGGTTGGTATTGTCAAACTGGGCAAATCCGAAATCGCCGAAGGTCGCTTCGCGCGAGGTCAGTTTGAAGCCGAAGACGTTCAACGCGTCATCGGAACGGGAAAAGTTCTGGATGAAATCGAGGGAGCCCCAGTGCTGTCCCCAGGCCTGCGAGGCGCTTTCTTCCGCGCTTTTGACGTCGTATTGCGCCGCCTTCAGCTCCAGGTTCTGTTTCTTGAGGGTGTCGAGCGCTTCGTTCAGGTTCAGTGTGCCGTCCGAAGCATTTGCCGTGCCGAAGCCCAGCAGCGTCGCACAAAGCAGGGTCGCCAGTTTCATGGTATCATTCTCCTTTGAGTTGCATTTAATATATTTTATACTTATAAATATTATGAGCTTGAATTATACAATACGGCAGCTTAATGCA
>JARROU010000300.1:2243-3819 GCA_037383585.1 Campylobacterales bacterium
GGAACGCTCATGAACGGGCGGAGTGACAGAGGAGTGCGGGTGAGTCTCAAAGAGAATATCTCGATGGTCAAGGAAGAACTGAGCACGGAGGAGCAGTTCTTCGAGCAGGCGGTCAAAACCGAACGGTTCGTCAAGAAATACAAAAAGCCGTTGATTGCAGCCGTGGCGGCGATTGCGGTGGCGGTTGTGGGCACGATGGCCTACGATGCGTTCGCGGCGTCCAAACGTGCCGAAGCCAATGCGGCCTATATGACGCTGCAGAAAGATCCGCAGAACCAGGCGGCGCAGCAGGAGCTCAAAGCGAATGCCCCGCTGCTGTTCGATGCCTGGACAATGGCGCAGGCGATCAAGGGGGGCGACGTGAAAACCCTGCAGGAACTCACGTCATCCGCCTCTGCCGAAGTGGCCGATATCAGTGCGTATGAAGCGGCGGCGATCGCCAAAAATGCCAAGGCCCTGGGAAGCTATACCTACCAGCAGGATGCGGTCTATAAAGACATGGCGCTGATCGATGAAGCCGTGCTGCTCCTGCAATCGGGCAAGACGGCAGAGGCGCACCGCCGGCTGCAGATGATTGACAGCGAATCTCCACTGGCGCCCCTGGCGGCCGCCCTGGCGCATTACGGCGTGCAATGATCCGGCCGGTTCCTTTTCTGCTCGCTTTTTTGATGCTGCTGCTGGCGGGCTGCAGCACGAAAGAGTACTACAAACCCGAAAGCACGGTTGACGACTGGCCCAAATGCGAAGACGCCGATTTCGAACTGGTTTCCAAAGGGGCGCAGGGCGCCGTCGCCGATACCGGCGAAGTCGTTGATCAAGGGGGGATCGCTTCTTTCAAGATCCCGAGCGGCCAGCGCTACCTCGGCCGAAGCGGGGGCTGGGCCCTCTATACCGGCCTGGACGGCAACGTGACGCTCAAAAGCGTTGAAGGAAACGCGACGAAGGTTCTGCCGCTGGGCAAAACCGTGGCGGCCGCGACGGTCAAGGACGATTTCCTGGCGGTGCTGTTTGCGAGCAACGACCTGGGGATCTACCGTCTTTCCACGGGCAAAAGCTACTACAAGCTGCAGGGAAGCCCCGCCACGGCGGTTGATGTGCGCATCGCACGTCCTTATTTCCTGGGGAACCTTGTCATCTTCCCGACGCTCGACGGCCGTTTCGTCGTTGTGGACTACGAGCACAAGGAACTGCTGCGCTCGACGGTCGTCAGTACCGAACCCTATTTCGACAATCTGTTCTACTTCAATGTCATCGGCGATACGATGGTCGCGGCCACCCAGCAGCGCCTCTTCAGTCTCAGCGACAAGGAACGGCGGCAGAAGTATGATCTGCGCAATGTCGTGTTCGACAAAGAGGGCATCTGGATCGCAACGAAAGAAGGCGAAGTGCTTCATTTGACCCCGTCGCTGCAGCCGGTGGCGAAACAGAAGTTCCCGTTTGCGCATTTTCTGGGGATGATCGTGGGCAAAGAGAAGCTTTACCTGCTGGAAAAGGAAGGCTACCTGATCGTGATGGACAAAGCGATGACGCGGACGGAGGTCTACGACGTTTCCCTCGGTGACGGGATAACCTTTAC
>JARROU010000301.1:0-2085 GCA_037383585.1 Campylobacterales bacterium
TCACGCTGAGCCTGGGCGGTCTCTTCTTTTACTATGCCGACGGCCTCTACTACCGTCACTATAACGGCACCTACATCGTCACCGCTCCGCCGGTCGGGCTGATCGTCAACCGCCTGCCCGTGGGCTATACGGTCTTCGTTCGCGGCGGCCGTACCTATTATTATTACGCCGACGTCTATTATATCTGGGATACGCGCCGCAGCGGCTACCGCGTTGTCGAGGCGCCGCTGGACTACAGCACCTACCAGCCCGGAGAGATCGTCGACACCCTTCCCGACGGGGCCCGCAGCGTGACGATCGACGGCGTGCAGTACTACCGCTACGCCGATGTCTATTTTATGCAGGCGATCCAGGGCGACCGCATCGTCTACATCGTCGTAACCCCCTGATACCGGTACGGCGCACACCGGTTGCGCCGTTTCGCGTTATCCCCTTCCCTGAATCCCTCTGCCCGAACCGCACAAATTACTCACGTTAAAACCGTATACGAAATATCGGATATAATGGCCGAATCACCTATAACCAAGGAGTCCCAATGAAATACCTCATCTCAACCGCAGCAGCACTGCTCCTGCTGGGCTGCGGATCGCAGTCACTGAGGCGGAAACCGAAACAAAAACGGAGCCCGTAGCAACGGCAGAAACCGAAACCAGAGGGGTTGAGGAAACGGTTGAAACTGCCGCTGAAAGCATCGCTGAAACCGCCGAAAAAGCAAAAGAAGGTGCGGCTGAGGCCGTTGAAGAGACCGCGGCGGCCATCGAAGAGACCGTCACCGCCGAACCGGCAGTCGACGGTGCGGCTCTGTTCGCCCAGAAATGTGCCTCATGCCACGGCACGAACGCCGAAAAACCGGCCCTGGGCAAATCCCAGGTCATCGCCGGCTGGGACGCGGCCAAAACCGAAGCGGCGCTCAGAGGCTACATCGACGGCACCTACGGCGGTGCGATGAAAGCGGTCATGCAGGGACAGGCCAAAGCGCTCAGCGAGGCACAGATCAAAGCCGTCGCCGAGCACATCGGCAGCCTCTAAAGGGTCTGCCGGCCGGTTTACGACAGGTCGATGCGGACCGCCGCTTCTGGGTTGATGACCCGGAACGCGCCGCTTTCGATCAGGAAGAAGTTCAGTGCGTCGGCGCTTTCGGATTCAAACCCGACATGCACGTCGAGTCCGCTGTAAAAGACAAAGTCCCCGCCGCGCTGCGAAATGACCATCGCCTTGTCGTCCCCGACTGCGTCGGTCACGACAAGGGCGCCGGCGCCGAAAATATTTTCAAGCTTCTGTTTCATCGTCTCGCCGGCCTCGGCCTCGACGGCCAGCTGCGCGAACGTGGCGCTGGAGACCAGGATCTTGAACGGGCCGTCGACGAACTCGCCGTTGAACATCCCCAGCGATTTTGCCGCCGCCACCATCAGCTCTTTCGCCCCGGCGGCCTGCAGCGTTTTCTGCGTCAAGGCCCCGAGGATTCCGGGCATTGCCAGCGCTTCGAGTCCCTCGAGGATCATGCCGTTTTCCGCGGCGCCGAACGCATTGGCCGCCTCGCGCATCGGTGTATCGTCAAAATCCTCGATATCGCGCTTCATCGCTTCGAGTGCCGTTTTCGGGATGGAGAAATCGTGGCGGACCTCCGCCATCAAAATCGGTTCGCGCACCCCGATCGTCACGCCGTCCGATTCGGAAACGGTCCGCAGATTTCCGGTCGCAACGGCGTCCGTCGCAAAATCGTACCCTTCTTCAAAATCGACGACGCTTCGGAGCCGCAGGCGTTTGGCCAGCAGCGCCATCAGGTTCTCGTCGATCATGCCCCACATTTCCTGCGAAATCGGTGCCGCTTCGCGGTTCAAAAATTTCATGATCTCCTCCTTACCGGTTCTTGCCGATCGTTTTTGCCGGCGCCTGGGGCGCTTCACCGCCCTCCTTCATCTCCGCCTCGCTGCCGACGATGTCGCCGTCTTTAAAGAGGAACTCGCGCATCATGGCATCCCAGTGCGGCGAATTCTTGCGCAGCCATTCCAGACCCATACAGGCGTGTTCGATCTCTTCGTCGCGGTTGTGCTCCATGACCGCTTTCGCCTCCGGGTCCGTCGC
>JARROU010000302.1:0-1544 GCA_037383585.1 Campylobacterales bacterium
GGCTGGCCGTCGGCCGTGCCTATTTTGAGAAAGCGACCTTCTCAAACCCCATGGAAAGCGGAACCATCGTCGACACCATCTATGCCTATTGCGGCAACAGTACGGCCGAAACCGTACTGACGCAGGAGATCATCCTGCACCTGGGCCACCTGATACGCAATGAACCACAGCTTTTCGAACGGCTTCTGACGCTCCGGACCTGGTATTTCGTGCAGCTGCTGGTCGGCCGGATCAGTCGGGAATCGCAGTTGTCGATGGGCGACGCCTATGAGACCCTGCTGTCGCTCGCGCCGCATGAGATCCTCAGCCGGCTGCACGATGTGCTGCAGAGCTTTGCCGCGGAACGCAAACGGCTCACCAACCTTGAGAACCTGAGAGCCTCCGGGGCTGCCCATCTCAAAGCCGAACCCAGAATCACCGAGCTCTCCCAGGTCGAGAACTGGATGCAGTGGCGTCAGGAGGCCGGTCTGATCGGCCACCACTCAGGACGTTTCTACAAGGACATCTGGTACATGCTTCAGCAAAGCAGCGGCCTCGTGATCGGGGACAGATACGACTCCGCGAACCGCCTGGGAAGCGAACAGACCCTGGACACGACCGCCGGCGAGCGCAGCTTCGAACTTCGGATCGATGCCCTGCTGCAGGACATCCAGGCCCCGGAATACCGTCAGCTCAACATTGAAGCCATCGAAAGCCTGACATGGCTTTTTAAACAAAATCCGGAACTTCGGGTTGAAAACGACATCGTACTCGACGTGCTGATCGGGCACGCCGTCCGGATCGCCTGGACAAGCGACCACGGTTATACGCACTACAACGAGCAGCGCTCCCAGGCATGGGACGCCTTCTATCACCGTTCCCCCCGTGAAACGGAACAGGACTTTATCAAAGCGTTCCGATACCTCTCATGCGAAGGATTTGAATGAGTCAGCGTCACAGCGCAACGATACTGGCCGGTGACATCGGCGGCACCAAGACCGTTCTGGCACTCTATCGGTATCAGGAGGGACGGCTTAATCCATTGACGAAAAAACAGTTCGTCAGTAAAGACTATGCCGATTTTTCCGACATCGTCAATGCATTTTTAAAAGAGGCAGAAAGCTCTGAAGCCGATGCGGCCTGCTTCGGCATCGCCGGCCCGGTCATCGGGGGACGCTGCAAGACGACGAATCTGCCCTGGGAGATCGAGGCCTCCCGGCTGAAACAGCAGCTTTCCACAGAGAACCTCAGGCTTCTGAATGACCTCGAAGCGACCGCCTACGGCATGCTCTACCTCTCGCCTTCGGAATTCGTTGACCTCAACCCCCAGGCGAACGCACAAGAAGGCAACCGCGCGATCATAGCCGCGGGAACCGGCCTGGGAGAAGCGATGCTGTTTTTCGACGGCACACAGTACCATCCCGTCGGTTCCGAAGGCGGCCACTGCGACTTCGCCCCTGCCGACGATCAGCAATCCGCCCTATTGGCCTGGCTGCGCCGCCGCTACCCCGATCATGTCAGTTATGAACGCGTCCTTTCCGGACCCGGCCTCTACACCCTCTACG
>JARROU010000303.1:0-2047 GCA_037383585.1 Campylobacterales bacterium
GCCCGTACGAGGCGAGGGTGGCGCCGCCCCCGTTTTCCATCCAGAGGTAATAGGCGTCGTCTTTTTTCCACGCCTTCCCGGGCTCGGGCCGCTGCGCGATCATGAATTCCTCGTGGTTCCCCCGTACGCAGAGATGCCCGCCGTCGCGCACGAAGGCGATGACCTTCGCCGAATCCGGCCCCCGGTCGATGAGGTCTCCGACAAAGGCGAGGCGTGCGTTTTCGGGGAGTTTTTTGACCAGCCGCAACAGTTTGTCGTAGTAGCCGTGGACGTCGCCGATGATGTAGCAGCTTTTTGGGTTCATAATACGATTATAGCAAGACGGAATCTCCCCGGTTTTTATCCCCGGGACCTGTATGCTCTATTGCGCCAGCATAAAAAAACAGGTTGCGGGTTACGATTGATTGTAATGAATTTGTATATACTTTGATTATCCCAAAGCAATCGCACGTTGTGAGGCCGATGTCGCACCGGGAAACAATGCCTGAAAAGCAACCGTTGAAAGGAAAGAAGGGTGTCGATGCTGTTCCCTGAAAACGCCAATGATACCATCCGGGCCGAACAGGTGCGTCTGCTCTACCAGCAGGGGATGACGGTTCAGATACTGGGGGTTCTGACGGCGCTTGTGAGCGTTTCGGTCTTCTGGAAAGTTGCCGATCACTCTTCTTTGCTGCTGTGGCTGGGGATCTTGGTGGCCGGCCCGCGCCGTACCAGGTGATTCTGTTTGTCATCTATACGGGGCTCATTGCAGGATCGTTTAATACGAACTCGTCGGTGTTTCTCGCTTTCCCCGCTTTTTACCTGCCTCCGGTCGTCTGTTTGATGTATGTGATGTTGCAGCAGCGCAACGGCGGTTTCACCGAACTGACCATTCTGATTCTCATCTACACCGTTTTGATGTATGTCTCGTCGCTGAAATACCACAGAAGGCTGACGGAGACGCTGAAGCTCCGGTTCGAGAACGAAAAGCTTGCCGACCGGCTGACGCACTCCAATGAAAAGCTGCTTCGCCTCGCCGAGGTCGATGCCCTGACCGAGGTCTGCAACCGACGTTCGATGGACGGGTTCCTGAAAAAGATGTGGCATGAACATTATCAGCAGGGAGAACCGCTTGCTCTGCTTTTCATCGACATTGATTTTTTCAAAGAGTTCAATGATACCTACGGCCACGGGGAAGGGGACCGTTCCCTCGTCCGGGTCGCCCGGACGCTGCAGCGTCATCTGCGTTCCGAGACGGACTGCGTGGCCCGTTACGGGGGAGAGGAGTTCGCGGTGATCCTGCCCCGGACGAATCCGATGGAGGCGATGCACGTGGCGGACCGGATCCACGCGGACGTACGTGCCCTGAAGATTCCGCACGAAGGGTCAAGCGTCTCCGAATATCTCACGGTCAGCATCGGCGTGTCGACGATCGTCCCGGAAATCGACGATCATGCGTCGCTCATCTTCGAAACGGCCGACCGGGCGCTCTACGAAGCCAAGCGCAGCGGACGCAACCGCATCGTCAGCACGTCGCCGGAATAATGTCCGTAGTGACGACCGTCCTTGATGTTTGGCGGATACCATAAGGCGTTCCGTATAAATGCTGCGGTGAACCAAAGGCTTGCCATGTTAAACAACATTTAACTAGAATGGTCTGAAGGCATTGAATGTTTTCAAAAGGAGCGCGTTATGGCAAAGATGGACACCTTCGAGATCGGTCTGGTAATGGCGGGCGCCGTTTCGGCGGGGGCCTACACGGCGGGAGTGGTCGACTACCTGCTTGAAGCGCTGCAGCACTACGGGCGACTGCGCAAAAAGTTCGCGGACGAACATCCCGGACAATCGCTGCATAACGTGCAGATCCGCGTCATCTCCGGCGCGTCGGCGGGCGGGATGACGGGCACGATGCTGCTCAGCGCCATGATGGACGAAGGGTACCGCCCCATGAGCGGGTACGATCCCGCCACGGTGACCCGGCCCGACATCGACGCCAATGTCTTTTACCGCAGCTGGGTCGACGCAAAAGACGGCATCGACATCCGCTACCTCCTGGACCGTTCGGACG
>JARROU010000304.1:0-2713 GCA_037383585.1 Campylobacterales bacterium
GAGGAGCTCAAGCTCAACGAAAAGCTGTGGAGCAAGCATTAGCGAAGCCGTTAAAGCTTCTGTGCTAGAATCATCCCCAAAGGAGAACCATGAAGTTCCTCACCCTGATCAGCCTGCTGTTTCTCAGCCTGCAGGCCCTGCAGACCGGAGAGGCGCTGCCGACGCTGACCCTGGATAAAGACGAAGGGGGCAACGTCGACGGCGGCCCCTTCAGCAGCGAGACGCTCACGGACAAGGTCCACGTCATTTTCTATGTCGATCCGGACGAGAAGGACCTCAACAATCCCTTCTCAGACGCCCTCAAGGCCGAAGACTTCGACCGCAGCCGCTTCGCCTCCGTCGCGATCATCAATATGGATGCGACCTGGCTGCCCAACATCGCCCTCGATGCCGCGCTCAAAGAGAAGCAGGAGCAGTTCCCCGACACGCTCTATGTCAAGGACCTGAACAAGAAAGGGGTCGATGTCTGGGACGTCGCGGACGACAACTCCGACATCATCATCACGGACAAGGCCGGCAAAGTTCTCTATGTTTACGAAGGACAGGTGCCCGCGAAAGAGTTCGGAACGCTCATCACACTCATCAAGGAACACCTGTGAACGGAAACCTCTGGTCGGCCAGTCTCAAAGATTTTTTTACGAAAAAGATGCTCCAGTTTTCGCTGGTGCCGTTCGTCGGGACGATCCTCGTGATGTATGTCCTCTTTTTCGGCGCGGCGAGTGCCGGCCTCGATGCGCTTCAGCAAAGCACCCTGCAGGTCGAACAGCATCAGCAGATCGAACGAAACGGCATCGTGGAGCAGGAGCACAACGTCACAACTGTCGAGGGCGGCTCGGCCATCCTGCGCTTCCTGATGGAGCACACCGTCACGTCTTGGCTTGTGAGCTTCATCGTCTTCACCGTCGGCGGGATCGCGACCTTCATCATCGCAATGTTCGTGGCGCTGGCCATCATCGGCTTCCTAACCCCCTACATCGTGCGGGAGATCCACCGGCGCCACTACAGCCACCTGCCGCTGGAGCACCACGGCTCGATCGCGGGCATCGTGCTCGCCTCGCTCAAGCACGTCGCCATCATGCTGCTGCTCTTTTTGCTCCTGATGCCGTTTTTCTTCGTCCCGATGCTGAACCTCATCGCCTTCAACCTCCCCTTCTACTACCTCTTCCACAAGCTCTACCTGCTCGACGTCTCTTCGGAAACGACGACCAAAGAGCGCTTCAAGCTGATCATGGCGTTTGACGGCGGGAAGGTGCGGATGAGGAAACGACGTCCAAAGAGCGCTTCAAGCTGATCATGGCGTTTGACGGCGGGAAGGTGCGGATGACAACGCTGGGGCTCTACCTGCTCTCGCTCGTTCCCTTCGCCGCGTACATCACGCCGGTCTTCAACGTCATCGTGCTGACGCATGTGATGTTCCGCAAGTCGGTGGAGGCCGAGGCGCACCACGAAGCGCTGAAGGCAAAGGTTTAAACCTCCGGCGGGCCGCAGATGCCCGCCGTTCACTTCCTTGAACATACAGGAACCAAGCCACCCCCTCCTCTTTTCCTCCAAGCACCGGCGGCACGCTCAAGATATTACAACATGTTATAATGGATGAACGCCACCAAAGCGCAAGGAGGAAGTATGAAATCCACGGCAGTCAATAAACTGATCTACCTTCTTTTGAGTGCTTCTGTCATCCTCTTGATGACAGGAGGCTGCAGTGCCCCCAAGCAGATCGGAGACATTGAAGTCAAGCCGACGAAAGGGCACAGTGTCGTGATCGGCAAATTTGCCTTGTTCAAGAATGGGGAGAAACAGAAGTGGACAAGCACGTTTTTTGCGAACCGAAGTCTGCATCTGAACATCCTGCCCGACGGAAAACAAAAGGCGCTGATCTATAAAGTCGATAAGAGCGGCTCGTTTTATTGGGACCTGGCACCCGGTAACTATACGATACTCTCCTATAGACTGCAAGACGGGTCAAGTATTCAAGGCGCTGAGATACGGTATCGGTTCACCGTACCCGAAAAGGAAGAAAACATCTACATCGGCGACCTCTCCATGCATCACTTGGCAGCATGGTACAAGATCGATGTCGAAGATAAATTCGACGAGGCCTCCGACACGTTTGTGCACCGCTATCCGGATCTTCCAAAACCGGTAAAAAGTCTGATGACCCCGGAACCGAAACCATGGAAAGAAAGCACTTTCCAATACATCTGCAGCGAGCAGTGGGGGCTGGATTGCAGCGAGAACTTCAAGGGCGTGACCGCCCTGACCCCCGACGTCTCCCACGGGAGATTTGAAGAAACGGATACATTGATCCCTGTATTTTCATGGGAACCTTCTTCACGCGAAGATGTGACGTATGATCTTGTGATCTACGAAGCCGTCGAGTGTACCTATGATCCTTTGGGAGCAAAAAAGGATTATATTAAAGGACCGATCGCTCTCTATGAGGAAAACCTAGAGCAGCCGACATTCCAACTGAAACAGCCTCTGAAGAAGGGCAAAAAATACCTCTGGTCGGTCCGACTACGAAGCAGTGACGGCGTCACTTCCTGGTCCACCCTGAGCCACTCCTATTTCCTCCTGTTTGCCTGGGGTTCGGGATACGGGGAATGGTTCAAGTTCGAAACACCGAATAAATAGCCGAATAAACGATCAAAAGCGGCAAAGGGCACTGAGGCCGAAGCGCAGTCAGGCTGCAGGCCTAGAAGTCCAGCGGGCT
>JARROU010000305.1:0-1514 GCA_037383585.1 Campylobacterales bacterium
GTTTTCAATCTCGTCCCGGACGGCGTCGGGGATAAGATGGGTTTTTTCCAGCGAGCGCAGTTCGGTCGAACTGACATCGACGTCGACGTCGAGGAAACGGAACGTCCCGTCTCCTTTATGGTTCCCGCGCGTCGCGACGACCCAGGTGACGAGACGGTCCAGCGTCTCGAACTCGTGCCATTTCGAGAGGCTTTCGAGGTTGTCCGAACCTATGATGAGGTAGATGTCCGGATCGATCTGTCTGAAATGGCGCACGGTCTCGATCGTCGGCACGGGACGTCCCCGGCTGCTTTCGAAATCGCTGACGCGGACGCGCGCCTCGTTTTCGAAGATGCGCTCGAGCCACTTCCGGCGCTGTTCCGGCGGCGCGTGCGTCCCGCTTTTGAACGGATTGACGTAGGCCGGAACGACGTAGAGCGTGTCGACAGGGAGTTCCTGCAGCGCACGCATGACGACGGCGACATGTCCGGCATGCGGAGGGTCGAAAGAACCGCCGAATATCGCTATTGCCATGCCGCTCGCTTTTTAACGAAATTATATCTAAGCTTCGGTAAAATCACGAACATTAATAAAGGGCGTGCGTGAAGGCGCCCAAAATTTGGTTAAGGACCGCTTTTATGGAGCTTCTCAACATCAAAGATCTTGATCTGCAGGACAAGAAAGTTTTTATCCGATGTGATTTCAACGTACCGCTGGACGAATTCGGAAACATCTCCGACGACCGCCGTATCCGCTCGGCCATCGCGACGATCAATTACTGCCTGGATAAAGACTGCGCCGTGATCCTCGCTTCGCACATGGGACGCCCCAAAGGCGAGGTCGACTCCCGCTATTCGCTCGAACCGGTCCGCCTGCGCCTGCAGCAGCTGCTCAAGCGCAGTGTGACCCTGGCTAAAGACGTCGTGGGAGAGGATGCCATTGCCAAAGCGGCGTCGCTTCCGCGCCATGAAGTGCTCCTGCTGGAGAACCTTCGTTTTGAAAAGGGCGAGACGAAAAACGACGAGCCCTTCGCAGAAAAACTGGCGGGCATGGCCGATTTCTATATCAATGATGCGTTCGGCGTCAGCCACCGCGCGCACGCCTCCGTCGAAGCCATCACCCGCTTTTTCGACAACGACCACAAGGCGGCGGGCTTCCTGCTGCAAAAAGAGATCCGTTTCTTCGGGACGCTGATCAAGCAGCCGGTGCGCCCCTTCGCGGCGATCGTCGGGGGAAGCAAGGTATCGGGCAAGCTCGAGGCGCTGATCAACCTGCTGCCGCGCGTCGACAAGATCATTATCGGCGGCGGGATGGCCTTTACCTTCCTCAAGCAGATGGGCTACGATGTCGGCAACTCCCTGGTTGAGGACGACCTGCTCGAAGAAGCGCAGCACATCATGGACGAGGCGCGCAGACGCCATGTCAAGCTCTACCTGCCGGTCGATGTCGTCGCGGCGCAGACCTTCGCGGCGGATTCGGTCAGCAAGCTGGTCTCGGCGCAGGAGATCCCGCAGGGATGGATGGGGCTCGACATC
>JARROU010000306.1:0-1510 GCA_037383585.1 Campylobacterales bacterium
TGCATACGTTGCGGGTTCGGAAGCGCTGCCACCGGAAGCGTCCGTGCGCATGTCGTCGAGGATCACCATCGCATCGTAATCCCCCTGCTCAGCGGCCTTCTTGTACCACGCCATCGCCTGCTCGCGGTCCGCTTCGACGCCGATCCCGGATTCATAGAGGTGTCCCAGCGCCTTTTGGGCATTCATATCTCCCCACAGCGCCGCCCAGCGGTAGCGGGCGATGTCCAGCCCGGAGAGCGATTCAGCGTTGACGCTCCCCGGAGAAGAAGTGATCAGCAGGACATAGACCGCAACCGCCGCCGCCGCAATCGCCCCGAGGCGCAGCGGCGATGTCTTTTTTCGGCTTTCGGGCGTCTGTGCAGGCATGTTGTTCTCAAATGCGCGCGCCGTATTTTCCTGCGGCACATTCATCACGGCTTCCATCGCGTAGACGGAAGCGGGCCGTGCTTCGGCTTTCAGCGACAGGGCTCCGTTGACGAGGCGGCAGAGGTCTTCGGAACAGCGGCCGGGCTCCAGCGGCTCGTAAGGGTCCTCTTCCTCCCGGACCAATGCCTGCGTCCGCTGTCGGCTCCCCGCAGGCTCGGTTCCGGTAATGATCCGGTACAGCAGCGCCCCGACGGCATAGACATCGCTTTTGGGCGTGAGTTTCGTCCCGTCATAGGCATACTGCTCAGGAGGACTGTACCCCTCGTGCACCGGGGGGAAAGGAAACGAGGAAGGCGCAAGCACGACCGTCCCGTTTTTTCGGACCAGCAGGTTTTCCGGACAGAGATCTCTATAGACCTTTCCCCGGTTATGCATACTTTTCAACAGATTGAACAGCGCAGAGAACATCTCGAACAGTTTCGCTTCCGAAACGGGTTCCGCCTTGCTGAAATACGTCTCAAAAGGGAGCTCGCCCCCGTACTCTGCGGCGGAATAGGCCGTACCGTTCGCTTCAAATGTCCGAAGTCTCTTGACACATCCCGGGTGCTCACGCTCCGAGAAACGCTGCAGTACCTCGGTAAACACTGCCTTGTTCCGGTTGAACGTTTCTGCGTCCTTCGGCGCGACGCAGTGCATTCCCCCCTCCGCGCATTCGGCCCGGTCTACCTCATCGGCAGGAAAAAACTCTGTCAGCAAAACAGACCTCCCGATCTGCATGTCTTCGGCAAGATAGGTGATACCGGCCGCGGAGTCGGCAAATACTTTTTCAATCATATAGCGGTCGATGACGCTACGCGGGGGCAAAGGGCGGGGCATGTCGCTGTTGAACTCCTGGCACAGGGATGTGATTTTTTATCACCGTTAAATAGTAACGAAATATATCGTAAAAGAAAGAAAAATGACGTCTCCCGAAAGCGGCGGCATTATCCGATCAGGCCCACCTCGTTCCCTTTTGCAAAAGCGATACCGTTTTTGCCCTGCTGCTTGACGAGATAAAGCGCCCGGTCGGCCAGGTCAATCACGCCGTCGATGTCTTTTTGATCCAGGACCCTTGCGATCCCGAAACTGCACGTCAGGTGCCCGA
>JARROU010000307.1:0-3475 GCA_037383585.1 Campylobacterales bacterium
TTCGCTACAATGGAAACAACACTGCTTCAGACAAAGGGGACAGTATGAAGACCACCGTCAACGGCATCGATATCAAATACGACGACGTGGGGCCGGCGGACGCTCCGGCCCTTATATTCATCCACGGCTTTCCCCTGAACCGGACGATGTGGCAACCACAGATGGAGGCGCTCAAAGGCCGTTACAGGCTCATCGCCTACGACCTGCGGGGCCATGGAGAGAGCAGCCTCGGCGAGGAAGACTTCACGATGGAGCGTTTTGTACAGGATCTGCTGGGGCTGATGGAGGCGCTCCGGATCGAGAAAGCGACACTCTGCGCGCTTTCAATGGGCGGGTACATCGCCCTGAACGCCGCCGAAAGCCACCCGGAACGCTTCAACGCCCTCGTGCTGTGCGACACGCAGTGCTCCGCGGACACGCCCGAGGGGAAAGCGAAACGCAATACGGCGATCAAGGCCGTTCAGCGAGACGGCGTGGAGCCCTTCGCAGAGGGGCTGCTGGGCAAACTCTTCGCCCCCGGCTCGTTCGAGACGAACCCGCAGGCGGTCGCGGCGGCAAGGGAGATGATCACCGCCACATCCGCCCTTTCGCTGGAGCGCTCTTTGCGGGCGATGCGCGAACGCGACGAGACCTGCAGCAAACTGCCTTCCATCACGGTGCCGGTACTCGTCGTCGTCGGCGAAGCGGACAAGATCTCTCCGCCCGAATCGGCACGGTATCTGCATGAAAACATCGAGCACTCCCGCCTCGCCGTGATCAAAAACGCAGGGCATCTGAGCAATCTGGAAAACCCCGACGCATTCAACGATGCGCTTAAAAGTTTTCTTGACACCCTGGCAAAATAAGCGGCGGCCCGAGCAGAGGACAGCGGCCTCTACAGCAACACGTTCAGCAGCCCGCCGGCACCGAGCGCCGAAAGCAGCATGATGCCGGTCGCTTTCACCAGGTCCTTCGCTCCCAGTTCCCTGAACAGCACGGCAAAGGTTGCGACGCAGGGGAAATACATCGTCAACACGACGCTGGCGACGATCAGCTGCCCCATATCGAGCCCCAGCGGTAGCAGCATCCCCACGGCAACGTCCTTGCGCAGGAACCCGGCGACGAGGGAGGCCGCCGCTTCCTTTGGCAGCCCAAACACGCCGGTAACGACGGGTTCGGCTGCCGCGCCGATCCACGCGATGGCGCCGGAAACGTACAGAAGATTGACGATCAGCACCCCCAGCAGTACAAAGGGGATCGCCTCACCAAAGAAGCGCCGCATCCGCATCCAGAGTTTCTTGGCAAGACTTCCGGCATAGGGGATGCGATAAGGAGGGATCTCCATGAACGTTTCGGGGGTTTCGCCCTTCATCACACGGTTAAGCACAAGCCCCAAAACGACCCAGACGGCAAACAGCGTGGAAAAATAGATGCCGAAAGCCGTAACGCCGTAAGGCCCGAGCAGGGCGAATACCATCGCCGTCTGCGCCATACACGGGACGGCGACCATCGCAGCGACCAGCGTCGCCAGGCGCGGCAGATAGCCGCTGTCTTCGAGCACGCCCAGCACGGCGTAAAAAACGAAAACATAGGGCAGAACCATCGCAAAAGGCACATAGAGCCCCGTCGTCAGAAGCCCCATAGACTGGACATAATCGACCCTGCCGTCGATCAGTGACCCGACAAGGATGTCGTGCAGCAGCCCGCCGCCGCCCAGACGGCCGCTCAGTTCGGTCACAAGGGGACGGTAAGCTTCGAATATCGGATCGAAAAGAAAAGCGATCAGCGTTTCGCCGGCAAGACGAACCGTCCAGAAGACGAAAAAAAGCACCGCAAGGGTGATCGGGATCCCCGTCAGCGGCTCGATGCTCAGATCCTCCAGCCGCTCAAGGAAGGTGTGTTTTTTCCGTGTCACCTGCTGCACGGCTTTGACGATCGCCCCGATTTCGGCCCACCGCTCCTGCTCGCTGAAGCGGTACTGCTGCACCCGGGCCTCCCCGAGCCTGGACACGAGCTCGCGGACCCCCTCACCCGTCATTTCCCGGTTGATCCTGATGCCCACATGGCGTCTTTCGTCCCAGAAGTTGAGCACGACGATCACGGGAATGTTGCGTTCGAGCAGCTGCAGCGTCAGGTAGAGGTTGCGCTCGAGGTTGGTGGCGTCGACGACGTTGATGACAAGGTCCGCCTCCTTCAGCAGGGCGATGGCGACCGCCTCCGCTTTCGATGCGGGGGAAAGCGAGTAGGTGCCCGGAACGTCGATTACCTCCGCCGATCGTCCCTCAAAGCGCATCTTCCCTTTTTTGAGTTCGATCGTCGTCCCGGGATAGTTGGACACCATGACGTCCACGCCGGTCAGCCGCGCAAACAGGGCCGATTTTCCGACGTTCGGGTTGCCCATCAGTACGATTTTCATTGCCGTTTACCCTGCGTCCGGCACGGCGACGAAAATGCGTTCGGCCATCTTTCTTCCGAGCGTGACCTCCGTGCGGTCAATCTCGATCACGACGGGGCCGCTGAAAGGCTGGGCGGTCACCTTTTTGACGGTTTTCCCCGTGCGGATGTTGAGCGCAGCCAGCTTCTTCTCAAATGCCTCGCCCCCTTCCAGTCTCAGGATGACCCCCGTTTCGCCCGATTTCAGCTCTGTCAGTGCCCGTTCCATCATTTCCGTATCGCCGTTCCCTACTTGGAGACCATGATAATAACGGCCACCAGGATGCCGCCGCCCAGGGCGATCAGGCTGAACTTCGCCCGCTCCTTTTCGGCCTGCGGCAGCAGGTGCGTCGCGCCGACGTAGACCAGCATGCCCGCGGAGGTTGAGAGCAGCGTGCCCAGCAGCGGTTGGCCGATCCCCCTGATAAAAGGATACGAGAGCAGCATCCCCAGAGGCGTCGTCAGCGCGGCCGCCGCAAACGCCAGGCGCAGCGACGCGGTTTCGCTGAACCCGCCGCGCAGCAGAAGCAGATAGGTGATCACCCCTTCGGGAAATTCGTGCAGCACCATGCCGGTGGCAGCAAGCGCCCCGGTGAAGATGCTCACCGTGAACGTAACGGAGTAGATAAAGCCGTCGATGAAAGAGTGGAATCCGATGCCCAGCATGGCGATCATCCCGATGCCGCGCAGTGCGTCGGGGTCCTTTTCGCACACGAAGGCGCTGATGAAGCGGTTGATGAGATGCATGCCGAAAAAACCGGCGAGCAGAAAGACGGGGGCATTGGCATTCATCGAGAACGCTTTGGGAATGATATGCAAAAAAGAGACCGAGATAAGCACCCCGGCCGCGAAACAGATGAAATAGATGCTGTTCTGGCGGCCCCACTCCCGGAAACGGCGGATCGTGTAGATGCCCAAAGACGTGACCGCCGCCGCCGTCATGCTGGCGCCGAAAGCGCTCAAAAACGTCGTTTCCATGTCTACGCTCCTTCGTTCCTGGCGCCGGCACACGCCATTTGGGGCCGGCACAACGGGCCCCCGAATCGGCAAGGCCCGCTGAGAC
>JARROU010000308.1:0-1495 GCA_037383585.1 Campylobacterales bacterium
ATTTCCAAGTCAACTATGACTCGTTCCCATCGTCCTCGATGGGAATGCATATGACATGACGGAAGAGTCAAGTATACACTCCCACCGAGACGGTGGGAGCGAGAGAAAAGGGGACAGGCTACTTTTTATAGCCAGACCTCATTCAAAACAGCTATAATTCAACATCAAAAAAAGGCCATACACCCCTTTTAAAAACGTGAGAACCCCCGTTCTTCAAACCCCTTCCGGCTCGCCAAAAAGCCCGGAGCACCGATAAAAGGCCACACCATCAAAACCAAGACTTCCCTACTGGAACACTACCGCCGTTTCTGTGCCGACAACCCCTGCGACAACGCCGAGACCGCTTTCGAGTTCTTCTGCGTCTTCGGCGGCAGCGGGCTTGCCGTCGACATGAGCCTGAGCCTCGAAGAGGCGATAGAGCAGTACATCCTCGACGACTACCGCGATCTCCACCGCGACATCAACGCCCTTACCGGCGGCGACGCCGATGCGCACGCCCTGCTTGCCGGCGTGGCTCTGGGCGACCGCCGGACGCACTCCGCCTTCAAACGCGCGCGCCTCAGCAGAGAAGCGGGTGACAAGGCCGTGGCCGCCATGCGTGAAGCGGGTGTGATCGAGCGCGAGAAGGCGCGCCCCAACCGCTTCAGCTGGATCGACGACGACGTCATCTCCGACCGGCTGCATTTCACCTCGCCGGTCCTGCGCTTCTGGTTCGCCTTCGTGTCCCCGATCTACAAGGGGATCAAAGAGGGGAATTACGAAGAGTTCCGCACCCGCTACGCCAACCACGCGGCGGGCTTTTGCGACGTCGTCTTCGAACGCCTCGCCATCGAGCTTGTCAAGGCCGAGTTTGCGGACGAGAACATCACGGAGATCAGCGGCTACTGGGACAAGAATACCGAGATCGACATCATCGCCAAGACCGAATCGGGCAAGACCGTCGCCGCGTCGTGCCGCTACGTCAACGCCAAGCTCAAAAAGAGCGAGCTGACAAAGCTGCAGCAGGCCTGCGAGAAGGCGGGCTTCACACCCGATGCCTACGTGCTGGTGGCAAAAAACGGCTTCTCGGGCGAGCTCAAATCGCTCAAGGGCGAGGGGCTGCGGCTGCTTGGCCTCAGACACTTCAAGAAACTGCTTTAGCCTTCTGGCCGGAAAAAAGGGGACAGGCTACTTTTCTTTTAAAACAACAGTTCAATAAGTCTGCACCCCAAACTTCAAAAGCATCTTCGGCAACACGTCGTCAAGATTGAATACGTCCTCGTCCGTCAGCTCGATCAGCTTGAAGTTGTATTTTTCATAGATCGCTTTTTTCACCCGCTTACGTTCGGCATACTTCGGGTCGTTCTCCAGCCCCCAGAACTCGATGTAGACCTTACCCGTAGGAATGTAGAAGTCACAGTAGACTTCTTCCTCGATGGGAAGGCGGCGTTCGTAGGCATGAACGATCTCCGCCATGTAGAGCCAGTTGTCTATAAGCATTTCTGCTTTGCTGCGG
>JARROU010000309.1:0-1494 GCA_037383585.1 Campylobacterales bacterium
CCTATGTCGCCACCAGCGAAGGGGGCGTCACGCTCGGCGAGCTTCACCCGTCACTGGTAGGCGTCTATGAATGTGATGTGCAAAAAGCCGATGTCGATGCCGTGGCCGACGCGGCGGATCTGGCCTTTCTGGCCCTGCCGCACAAGACGGCGATGGGGTTTGTCAAGGCACTGCGCGAACGCGGGGTAAAGATTGTCGACCTCTCTGCCGATTACCGTCTGAAGCGCGAAACGTACGAGGCGCATTACGTGCCGCACATCGACCCGGAGAACCTGCAACACGCCGTCTACGGGCTGCCCGAGCTGTTCCGTGCGGAGATCGCCGAAGCCGACCTCGTCGCCAACCCCGGCTGCTATCCGACCGCGACGATCCTGGGGGCGCTGCCGTTCATGCGCTATATGCAACCGGGTTCGCCGATGATCGTCGATGCCAAAAGCGGCGTCAGCGGCGCGGGCAAGAAGTGCACCGAGAAGACCCATTTCGTGACCATCAATGACAACGCGTTCGCCTACAACCCGCTGGGGCACCGCCACGGACCGGAGATTGCGGAAAAGCTCGCCCTGGAAGAGGCGCAGGTGCATTTCGTGCCGCATCTGCTGGGCGTCACGCGCGGGATGCTGAGTTCGGTCTATCTTCAGGTTACGGGCGCGTTCGATCCGCTTGATGTCCTGGAAGATTATTATGCGGGCGAAGCGAATGTCCGCGTACGGACCGAACCGGTCAGCATGAAGCAGGTCGCCGGTACGAACTTCTGCGACGTGTTCGCGATGCGCCGCGGCGATACGCTTTTCATCACCTCGGCCATTGACAATCTGCTGCGAGGCGCAAGTTCGCAGGCGGTGGCCAATGCCAACCTGATGATGGGGCTGGACGAGAACACGGGCATCCCGCACATGGCCTATGTCCCCTGATGCCTACGAGGTCCTTCCCGGCGCGCTGCTGATCAGCGACGCGCACTACTCTTCGGACCGGCCGCAGCTGCTCTCTTTGCTGGAGGCGATCGACGCGGGGACCATTGCCGTCCCCCAGCTGATCCTGATGGGGGACATCTTTGACCTGCTTTTCGGAGAGATCCGCGTCACGCACCGGATGAACGCCGATGCCGTGGCGGCGCTGCAACGCATCAGCCAACGCATCCCCGTGCTCTATCTCGAAGGCAACCACGACTACAACCTTTCCACCCTTTTTCCCGATGCCGAAGTGATCCCGCTTTCAAAACAGCCCTATGCCTGCCGCTGCGGGAATGTGTCCCTGCAACTCGCGCACGGGGATTTCAATCAGCCTCTGGGGTACCGGATCTATACGGCGTTGATTCGAAACCGTGCCGTTTTGCATCTGCTCGGGTGGCTCAACCGGATCGGAGGCAATGTGATCATCCGAAAGCTTGAAGCCCATTTGCGGAAAAAGAACCACTGTCACGTCATGGAAGGATTTGATGCCTTCGTCAAACGCCACCTCTGCGCGACGGATCTCACCGCGTCCGATGTCTTCATC
>JARROU010000309.1:1508-2442 GCA_037383585.1 Campylobacterales bacterium
GAAGGCCATTACCATCAGGGGCGGGCGCTCGACGCCGGGGGAGTACATTATTTCAACCCGAGTGCATTTGCCTGTAACCTGCACTATGCTATCGTTACATATGACCGAAACAGATTCACGCTGCAAGAGCGTGCGTGGGAGGGCGGTGAATAACGATGGCGCAGTGGCAGATCGAGCGGACCGGAGAGAAAGTGACCATATCGTGCCGGGGCAGCTGGCTCGCCACGGTGCTCGACGATGCCTCCGCCGCATTTGTGGCGGAACTCTCCGCGCTTTCCGGTCATGAAGTCGTTTTTGAACTCTCAGGCGTGGAACGGATCGATACCGTCGGTGCCCTGCTACTGCAGGAGACGGAGCGTGCTCTGAACGCGCGGGGAAACCGCGTCCGCATGCGCGGAGCGGATGGCGATACGCAGCGGGTGATGACTATGACGCATCAGTATGCCCATCCGGGGGCGGCTTTCGCGTTGCCGGCGCACGGTGTTTTCGAGAGCGTCGGCAGGCAATCGGCCGACATCTTTCGGACGGCGGGCGGCGTGATGGCATTTGTCGGACAGACGTTTTTCACGTTCCTGAATATCCTCTTTTCAAAGGGGCAGCTGCGTCTCAAAGAGATTGCCCACCAGGTTTCGGAAAGTGCCATCAAGGCGCTGGGCATCGTCGCTTTGACCATGTTCCTGGTCGGGGTTGTCGTCGCCTATCAGTCGGCGGTACAGCTCAAAATCTACGGGGCGAACATCTTCATCGTCGACGCGCTGGGCATCTCCATTTTCCGGGAACTGGCTCCCATGCTCACCGCCATCGTCGTTGCCGGCCGCAGCGGCTCGTCGTATGCGGCGCAGATCGGCGTCATGAAGATGACCGAAGAGATCGATGCGATGCGGACCATGGGCTTTGACCCCTATGCGTTTCTGGTGCTGCCGCGGCTGATCGC
>JARROU010000310.1:0-1489 GCA_037383585.1 Campylobacterales bacterium
CTGCGCTTTGGCATACACATCGACCTGGTGTCGATCGAACTGCGACAACCCCGTCAATGCATTGAGCTGTAGAAGTTCGGATTCCAACTGTGCGCCGAGCGCCGAAAAAGCCTCGGGACGCCCCGCCCATGCAAAAGAAAGACTGAGCATAAAAACGAACACATACTTCATGACGCTGAAACCTTTGCGTAATGTCTGCACCTTGTAGTGCAGTGCCCTTTAGCAGATATCTTAGCGAAAATCGTTATAATCCCGGAAAGATAATCTCTGTCCCAAGGAAATTTTTATGGCTCAAGCTATTCTCGATCTGGTCAAGCCCGGCGTACTCTTCGGAGATGACGTCCAGAAAGTGTTCGAAGCGGCGAAAGCGGGCGAATTCGCCCTGCCGGCGGTCAACGTCGTCAACATCGAATCCATCAACGGCGTGCTGGAAGCGGCGGCAAAGGTCAACTCGCCGATCATCGTCCAGTTCTCCAACGGCGGCGGCCAGTTCTATGCGGGCAAGGGCCTCAGCAACGAAAACGAAAAAGCGGCGATCGCCGGTACGATCAGCGGCGCGCATCATGTTCACATGATGGCAGAGCTCTACGGCGTGCCGGTCATCCTGCACACCGACCACGCCGCGCGCAAGCTGCTGCCGTGGATCGACGCCCTGCTCGATGCCGGCGAGGAACATTTCGACCGCACGGGCAAACCGCTGTTCAGCTCCCACATGCTCGACCTTTCCGAAGAGCCCCTGGAGCAGAACGTCGCCACCTGTGCCGAATACCTGGCGCGCATGGACAAGATCGGGATGACCATCGAGATCGAACTGGGGGTTACCGGCGGCGAAGAGGACGGTGTGGACAACACCAGCATCGACAACGCCCTGCTCTACACGCAGCCCGAAGACGTCGCCTACGCTTACGAAATCCTCAGCAAGATCAGCCCGCGCTTTACCGTCGCGGCATCGTTCGGGAACGTGCATGGCGTCTACAAACCGGGCAACGTCGTGCTCACGCCGAAAATCCTGGACAACTCGCAAAAATACATCGAGGAGAAATTCGGCACCGCCGCCAAACCGGTCAATTTCGTCTTCCACGGCGGTTCCGGTTCCGAGCCCGAAGAGATCACCGAGGCGATCGGCTACGGCGTCATCAAGATGAACATCGACACCGATACGCAGTGGGCGACCTGGGAAGGGGTCAAAGAGTACGTCGAGAAATACCACGACTACCTGCAGGGTCAGATCGGCAACCCCGAAGGCGAGGACAAGCCGAACAAGAAATACTACGACCCGCGCAAATGGCTCCGCGCCGGACAGGAGACCCTTGTCAAGCGCGTCGAAAAAGCGTTCACGGAACTCAACGCCCTGAACCGAAACTAGGTGCTAGGTGCTAGGTGCTAGGTGCTAGGTGCAGGATGACATATCATCCTTAGACGCGCTCCTTCAGCGCCAACACCCAACACCCAACACCCAACACCCAACACCCAACACCCAACACCCAAC
>JARROU010000311.1:0-2451 GCA_037383585.1 Campylobacterales bacterium
AACTTTCGTTGCCATGGCTCGCCGTATCTTCGGGGATAATTGTCCATTATACAATACTCAGTGACAGTTATAAAATGTAGCCCGTCCCATTTTCCGTTATGCTCTGGTTTGCAGAGATCACCTGACCCTGCAGCTCCGTCATCACCTGAGTCAAACATTTTGTATTTAAGCCTATTTCTATACAATACCCCAATAACGAAAAAAGGTGATCAATATGAAAACATATGTGCTTGTGGCGGCGGCCGTACTGGTGCTGCTGATCGGTCTGAAGGCCGTTTCGAATTCCGATTCCAATGCTTACACGGGTCATGATTTTTTTGATCTGTATTGTTCCGGCCCAACGACCTGTAGCAAAACGGCGAACACCTACGTGGTGAACGTCGACGGTTTGTGGATCGAGCCCAATAAGCATTTTGTCGAAACGTGTCTGGAACAGAAAAAACGCAATGAAGTGACGAACAGCTATTGCTTTAGGATGTATTCGCCCGGGGATGAGGAGACGTTCACGGCCCCTGCCAATCTCATCAAACACATTAAAAGATATGGATGGAACCCAAATGATCCCGACGTCGACCGGAGGCTGGAGGCCGCAGAGCGGAAGCTGTACGGCCAAAGCCTGTAGTCTGTGAACGAGAGGGGATTTATTTCTCTGTTTTCGAGGACAGTTTCGATTTTCCTGCTTCGATCAGCGTCTGAACGAATCCGGCCAGCACCGGCGACCAGTAATGGACCACCGCCGGGTCAGACACCGTTTCGAGGACCATGGACGTCGCGGCTTTTTCCAGATCTTTTCCTTGATGGAGCGCTTGGAGAATGCCGGAGATATCGATTGCGGGATCGGCAGCACGCAGCCGTTTTTTCGCGTCTTCGATGGAAATGCCTTTTGGGACATAATGCCCTTCGCTGATCGCTTTGAGTCTTGCGCGGGCCTGTTCGAGCTCAGACATCGTTCGTTCCTTTGCTGCGGGCAAAAAAAGCGAAGAGCAGGCTCAGCAGCAGGAGACCGCCTCCGACGATGAAGGGCGCCGCCGTCTTTGAAAAATAGAGGAGGGCTACTTCGTAGACCCCCCAGCTGACAAACACAACTCCACCCAGCAGCGTCAGAACGGAGGCAAAGATCCAGGAGACCGTCCAGCCGCTGCCTGCAGTGCCCGGCTCTCTGCTTCGAGAAGATCGGCGACGGCGATGATGAAATCGGAGATGGTCACTTTACTCATCAGTCTTTCGTTCCGAACACTTTTCCTATCAAAAAGCCGATGCCGGCGGCGACGAGCAGCGTGCCCATCGGATGCTGTTCCTGTTGCGTTTTGATCGCATCGACCGCCTTCTCCCCTTCCGCTCTGAGGGCTTCGATTTTCTCTTTCTGGTCGTCGGGAATCTTTGAGAGGATCTCCTCTTTGATGTTTTCGGCCTTTTCTTTCGCCTTCGCCGCGGCGATCTGCTGCAGGGTCTCGGTGAGTTTGGACAGGTCGTTTTTCTGTGCTTCGATCTCCTGTTTGAGTGCTTTTATCTCTGCGCTTTCTTGCGGTGCCATGTTTGCCCCTTTCTTCTGTTTTTTTCTCGTTCCTTCTATTATAGATCAAAAAAACTGATTTGTGTAATGCCGCATAAAAACCGGGAGAGGCATCCTGTTCAAAATTACCTGTTTTTTACGCCGCTTTTGCCCGACGGCGACAGGCATCCCGCTACTCTGTAAGACTCGATCAGATCCCCTCCGGAAGTTTCGAACGCATCATTTCCCTGCGATCCAGTTTCTCACCGTCCACGATGAAGGTGCCGTCGCCGACGGCGTGCAGGGTCCGCTGCTCTTTTCGGGCATGATCAAACCAGGCGGCGGCGCCTTCGAGCACGATGATGTTGTGCTTCTCGATGATGTCGACGACTTCGCACTCGATGTTTGCCAGGCACTCTTTGATCAGGGGCGCACCGACGTGTTCCCCCGCCACAGCGGTCAGTCCGAACTTTTCAAACTTGTCTGTGTCGGTGCCGGAACACGTTCCTATGCCGACGACCGTGTCTATGAGGTCCACCGTGGGAATGGCGATGACGCACTCCCCGGATTCCCGCAGCGCGGTGTAGGAGTAGTTCCACGGCCCCGTCGTCATGGCAAATATCGGCGTAAAGTCGTTTACCATCGTCCACGAGATGGTCATGATGTGGTTTTTCTTCCCGTCGCTGGTCGTCACGAGAACGACCGGCCCGGATTCCATCAGCGTAAACGCTTTGGCGATCGGCATCTTTTCCATCATGGTGCACGCTCCATAGGTTGTATATGCTTACCAATGATACTGTTTTTTCTTAGCGTTGGTGCAAAAAATTGACGCTGTATCTTATTCAGGTCAATGCACGTCAGCCATGACGAGCGCGGCTATATCGACGGCCTCGAGCTTAACGACGATATGGCCAAGGGTACATTCCGTCAGACCGTCGCCGGCCAGAAAGGCACCGAGG
>JARROU010000312.1:0-2605 GCA_037383585.1 Campylobacterales bacterium
CCGCTCTCTGAATAGCGCTGGAACAGGGTACGGAACTGTTCTTCGTTGAGTACGTCGTATTTCTTGACCGGTGTCGTCTGTTCCGCGTCGTAGAACGCTTCTCCGCCGCTTTTGACGATGTACGCTTCGTAGTAGAGTACACGCTCGAGGTCTTTCATCTTGACGCCCAGAAGGGTACCGATCCGTGACGGCAGCGAGCTGACGTACCAGATCCAGGAGCAGTTCGAACAAGAACAGGCGAACCTGGTTGCAACGCTGCGTGCCAAGCTCAGCGAGATCGCCGGGGCCGCCAAGCTCATGAAACTCGAAGACGCCGTTGCAAAAATGAGCGACGACGAGATTCTGAAATACGCCCGTGACTGGAGCAACGGTGTGCGCTTCGCGACGCCGATCTTTGAAGGGGTCAACGCCGAAGAGTTCGAGCGTCTCTTCGAGATGGCGAAAATGGATACCGACGGCAAGACCGTGCTGTTTAACGGTAAGACGGGCGAACAGCTCAAAGAACGGGTCAACGTCGGCTACATGTATATCATTAAGCTGCACCACCTGGTCGACGAGAAAGTGCACGCCCGTTCAACCGGGCCGTACTCGCTGGTCACACAGCAGCCCGTCGGCGGTAAGGCACTCTTCGGTGGTCAGCGCTTCGGGGAGATGGAAGTCTGGGCCCTTGAGGCGTACGGTGCCTCTGCCGTCCTCAAAGAGATGCTGACGATCAAATCCGACGACGTCGACGGACGTGTCGCGGCGTACAAAGCATTGACAAAAGGTGAAAGCGTACCGGAATCGGGTATTCCGGAAACGCTGTTCGTATTGACAAAAGAGCTGCAATCCCTTGCGCTTGATGTAGAGATTTTTGACGAGGTGGAAGACGATGAGCAAATTAGTGCCGATTGAAGTAACAGAAGAGAATCGTCCGAAGGACATTAAACAGCTGCAGTTTCGCCTGGCGAGCCCGGAGAAGATCCTCTCCTGGAGCCACGGTGAAGTCAAAAAGCCTGAAACGATCAACTATCGTACGCTGAAGCCGGAGCGTGACGGCCTCTTCTGTGCGAAGATCTTCGGCCCGGTCCGCGATTACGAGTGTCTGTGCGGCAAGTACAAGAAAATGCGTTACAAGGGCGTCGTCTGTGAAAAATGCGGCGTCGAAGTGACGACCTCGAAAGTGCGCCGTACCCGTATGGGGCACATCGATCTGGTGACCCCGGTCTCACACATCTGGTACGTCAGTTCGCTGCCGTCACGGATCGGTACCCTTCTGGGCGTCAAGATGAAAGATCTCGAGCGTGTACTCTACTACGAGGCGTATATCGTCAAAAGCGGCGGAGAAGCGTTCTACGACGCGGAACAGACGACACCGGTCAAGAAATACGACGTACTCAACGAAGAACAGTTCCGTACCCTGTTCCAGCGCTATTCAGAGAGCGGGCGGCGGAGAAGCGTTCTACGACGCGGAACAGACGACACCGGTCAAGAAATACGACGTACTCAACGAAGAACAGTTCCGTACCCTGTTCCAGCGCTATTCAGAGAGCGGTTTTGAGGCCCAAATGGGCGGCGAAATCATCCGTGACCTGCTTGAGGACCTTGATCTGGTCGAACTGTTCTCCATGCTCAAAGAAGAGATGGAAGGGACCAAGTCAGAAGCAAAACGCAAAACGATCGTCAAGCGCCTGAAAGTCATCGAGTCCTTCCTCAATTCGGGGAACAACCCGGCGTGGATGATGCTCTCGGTTCTGCCGGTTCTGCCGCCGGATCTGCGTCCGCTCGTCAGCCTCGACGGCGGGAAATTCGCCGTTTCCGACGTCAACGACCTTTACCGCCGTGTTATCAACCGTAACCAGCGTCTGAAGCGCCTGATTGAACTGGAAGCACCGGAAATTATCGTCCGCAACGAAAAGCGTATGCTCCAGGAGTCTGTGGATGCGCTCTTTGACAACGGCCGCCGTGCCAATGCCGTCAAAGGGGCGAACAAGCGTCCGCTGAAATCGCTCTCCGAGGTTATCAAGGGTAAACAGGGACGTTTCCGTCAGAACCTGCTCGGTAAGCGTGTCGACTTCTCCGGGCGTTCGGTCATTGTTGTCGGTCCGTCACTCCGTATGGATGAGTGTGGTCTTCCTAAGAAGATGGCACTTGAACTGTTCAAGCCGCACTTGATCGCGAAGCTTGAAGACAAAGGTTATGCGACGACAGTCAAAGCCGCGAAGAAGATGATCGAAGATCAGACCAACGAGGTCTGGGAGTGTCTTAACGAGATCGTTGACGGTTACCCGGTCATGCTGAACCGTGCGCCGACACTTCACAAGCTCTCTATCCAGGCGTTCCACCCGAAACTGATCGACGGTAAAGCGATCCAGCTTCACCCGCTTGTCTGTGCGGCCTTCAATGCCGACTTCGATGGTGACCAGATGGCGGTACACGTACCGCTTTCTGCCGAGGCGATCGCCGAAGCAAAAGTCTTGATGCTTGCATCGATGAACATCCTGCTTCCGGCATCCGGTAAAGCGATCGCGACGCCGTCGCAGGATATGGTCCTTGGTATTTACTATATCACCCTGGAGAAAAACGGGGTACCGGGTTCGAACAAGCTGTTCGCGAACGTCGACGA
>JARROU010000313.1:0-1410 GCA_037383585.1 Campylobacterales bacterium
GCTCGAAAACAACCTCGTCCGGATCGACGCCCCGACGCTGGACCGCTACCTCGAACTCTACGCCAACGACGAATCGGTTGAGTTGAGCCCGCTGCAGTACAGGGCGATCGACAGACTCTACGAGCTCGGTTTCGAACACGGCTTCTACGATGCGCCGATCAAAGCCGAGGAGTACACGATCCCGCGCGAATACCTGGACTACCGCCACAGCTGAAATGAAAATGCCGGAACCCGCCGACCCGCACTATAAACCCATCGACCTGGCAAAGCTCAGATCGATCGGCATCGGACCCGTCGCCGATGTCTATATGATCGACGACGGCGGCGACTACCCCGAGGACGCCTACCTGATCGGCGCGGCGAACAATGTGCTTTTCGGCACCAAACTTCCCCCGCTGATGAAGCTCTCGAAAACATTTGACTTTATCCGGATCGAAGAGGGGCTGCTGCACATCGGCGCGGCAACCCCCGGCGGCAAGATCGTCTCATTTTGCAAGAAGCATGACATCGCGCACTTTGAATTTCTCTCCCACCTGCCCGGAACCCTCGGCGGCATGCTGAAAATGAATGCCGGATTGAAAGAATACGAAATTTTCAACCGTCTCGTGGCCCTGCGCACCGAAGCGGGATGGCTGAAAAAAGAGGAGGTGCCCCACGGTTACCGCACGACGGGCATCGACGGCATCGTTTTCGAAGCGACGTTCACAATCGAAAAGGGGTTTGCTCCGTCAAAGATAGATCTCTTCAAACAGATGCGCGCGAACCAGCCCTCCGATCCCAGTGCCGGGAGCGCGTTCAAGAACCCGCCGGGCAATTACGCCGGACGTCTGATCGAATCGGCCGGGCTCAAAGGACACCGGATCGGGGACATGGCTTTCAGCGACAAACATGCCAATTTCCTCGTCAATCTGGGCAAAGGAACGTTTGAAGAAGCGATAGCGCTGTTAAAAATGGCGGAAGAAAAAGTGTTTCAGATGACCGGTATCCGGCTCGAGAGGGAAGTGATCGTGATCGACACCCGGTTTCTAAAATAAAACCAGGCAGCCCACAGGGGCTTAAAAACGGAGCATCGCTCCGACATAAACGCCACTGAATTCGACGTCCGCGTCGATCTCGCTGTCGTCCTGGTCGTATTTGACCTTCTGGAAGCGGTAGCCCACTTCGATCCCCGGCTGCACGACGGGAACAAAGTCCAGCGTGTAGTCTACTTTTACACGGGCATCCACGAAGCTGACATCGTTGTAGGAAATGAAGGAACCGACCCCTTCGAAGCCGATCCCCGTCGCCGGGACCTCGAGGCGGGCGCGCAGATAGCCCATCGGTACGAAAAGGGTGCCGCTTTTCGAATACCCCTCATATGCAACAGGAGACGTCGTCGGCGCGACGTCATACTTGTAGTCAAGCATCTTT
>JARROU010000314.1:0-1402 GCA_037383585.1 Campylobacterales bacterium
GACGACCTCATCGCTTCGATCATGAAGACGATCAAGCTGCCGTAGGGACCCGGCGTGCTCGCACACAAAAGCGAAGAGATCCTCATCCGCAGCCGGCGCAACATTTTCGGCGCCAATGCCGGGGGCAGCCCCAGCATCTTTGCGGGCAACGGGCTGGACTTCGCGGAACTCAAGGAGTACCGCTTCGGCGACGACGTCCGCACCATCAACTGGAAGGTGACCGCCCGCGAGCAGGCGCCCTTCGTCAACGTCTTCAACGAGGAGCGCGAGCTCAACATCGTCTGCGTCTTTTTGGAGAGCGGCGGCATCTTCTTCGGCTCGAAGCGCTTCAAACAGGAGGTGATGGCCGAGGCCCTCTCGCTCATCTCCTACTCCGCGCTGAAAAACGACGACCGCGTCACGACCCTCGTCTTCAGCGACAAGGAGGAGTTCTTCCTCCCGCCGACGCGTGCGCTGGGGTCGCTGCATGTCACCGTGCCCGAAGTGCTCGGACGCGACCCGCTGGGCAAGCAGGTCGATTACGCCAAGCTCGTCGAGTACCTCAACACCCGCATCCGCCGCCGTTCGCTGATCTTTCTGATCGGCGATTTCTACGGCGAGGGGATCGACCTCTCCCTCCTGGCCCGCCACGAGGTCTACGCCGTCATGGTCCGCGACCGCTTCGAAGAGGACCCCGCCCTCGCGGGCGAGATCGAGCTGCTGGACGCGCAGACGCAGCTTGGCAGCGCCCTGCACCTCACTCCCGCCCTTGCGAAACGTTACCGCGACGCCCTGGCGGCCCGGGACCGCCGGCTGTTCGCACACTTCGCCGCCCACCGCATCGCGGGGACGAAACTCTACACGGACGAAGAGCCCTATCTGAAGCTCTCCGCGCTGTTCAGGAGGTAAGAGGATGCCGGAACAACCATTAAAGCTGCGCGACATCCGGCCGATCGTCGACGTGCCCGACCACTCACTGTGGCTTTTCGCCGCCCTGATCGCGGGCGCGCTGCTCTTACTTGCCGTCCTGGTCCTGTGGTTCCTGCGCCGCAGGAAAAAACGGCTCGATCCACGCAGGGAAGAGGCACTACGGCGCCTGAATTCCCTCGACTTCACTGACACGAAAAGCGCCGTCTACGACTTCAGCCTGCTGGGGCATTACGTCGCAACGCCGGAGACGGAAAGCACGTTCCGGGAACTGCTGGCGGCGCTGGAAATCTACAAGTTCAAAAAAGAGGTGCCCCCGCTCGACGCGGCGCTCAAAGCGAAAATGCAGGAGTTCATCCGGGAGGCGCGCCGTGGCTGAATGGACGCTCGAATACCCCTGGGCGCTCGCCCTGATCGCCCTTGTCGTGCTGTGCGAGGCCTTCTGCCGCGCCAAGACGCAGCGCCTGATCTTCCCCGACACGGCCCTGCTGCGCTC
>JARROU010000315.1:0-1392 GCA_037383585.1 Campylobacterales bacterium
ATCCTCTTCTTCTGGGTGGCGCGGATGATGCTGATGGGCGAGACGTTCATGGAAAAACTGCCCTTCGATCACATCTACCTGCATGCGCTGGTGCGCGATGAGCACGGCCAGAAGATGAGCAAGTCCAAAGGCAACGTCATCGACCCGCTCGATATGGTCGAAAAATACAGCGCCGACGCCCTGCGCTTCACCCTCGCCGTCCTCGCCGTCCAGGGACGTGACATCCGCCTCAGCGAAGACAAACTGGAACTGAGCCGCAACTTCACCAACAAGCTTTACAACGCGGCGAAGTTCCTGCAGATGAACGTCGAAACCTTTGACGACCTGGAGAACATCGAGGTGAAAACGGACCTCGGCCGCTATATGCAGAGCCGCTTCAACGCCGCCGTGGAAGAGACGAGAGGCTTCCTCGACGAATACCGTTTCAACGACGCCGCGACCGTCCTTTACCGCTTCATGTGGAACGAGTTCTGCGACTGGGGCATCGAGCTTTCCAAGGTCAGCAAAGAAAGCGTGCCGGAACTGGGCGCCATCTTCAAAGCCTCGATGAAGCTGTTGCACCCGTTTATGCCGTTCATGACGGAGTACCTCTACCACGAGCTCTCCGGTACGTCGCTCGAAACCGGCGACTCCATCATGGTCAGCCGCTACCCGGTTGCGGGTACGCGTGACATGGAAATCGAAGCGATGTTCGACGTCGTCATGGACGCGATTGTCACCGTCCGCCGCGCCAAGACCCTGATCGATATGGGCAACCAGCGCATCGACGAAGCCTACGTCAAAACCGACGCGGCGACGTCCGAAGCGATGGAAGCCTACATCTGCCGTCTCGGCAAAGTCGAGAACGTCGGATTTGTCGCCGAGAAGATGGAAAACGCTGTCAGCGATATCGGTGAGCAGGTCGAGGTCTTTATCCCGACCGGCTCCATCGACCTCGCGCCGATCATCGACCGCCTGAACAAACAGAACGCGAAGCTCGAAAAAGAGATCGCCAAGCTGGCGGGCATGCTCAACAACGAGCGCTTCGTCGCCAACGCGCCCGAAGAGGTCGTCGCACAAAACCGCGAGGCCCTCGTCGACGCGCAGAACAAACAGCGCAAGATCCTCGACCAGCTCGAATCGCTCCAGGGAGCCTGATGTTCAATATTCAAAACTACCGGACGGACACTCTCAAAAACGACATCCTCTCGGGGCTCGTCGTCGCCGTCGCGCTCGTGCCCGAAGCGATCGCCTTCTCCTTTATCGCCGATGTCAGCCCGATCGTCGGGCTCTACACGGCCATTATCCTCGGTCTGATTACCGCCCTCATCGGCGGCAAGCCGGGCATGATCAGCGGGGCGACCGGGTCGGTCGCCGTCGTTCTCGTCGGACTGACCCTTGAGGTGTCGCACC
>JARROU010000316.1:0-1387 GCA_037383585.1 Campylobacterales bacterium
GGCTGGCCGTCGGCCGTGCCTATTTTGAGAAAGCGACCTTCTCAAACCCCATGGAAAGCGGAACCATCGTCGACACCATCTATGCCTATTGCGGCAACAGTACGGCCAGTCGCCGAACGGCGGACCAGTTATGGCAGGCGGAGGCGTAGTCGTACAGTTTTTCTGCAACCTGATAAAGAGGGAGGCGCCCTTCGGGGGTCTCGATCTCGTAGGCGGTGTCGTGTCGCCGGGCAAGCAGCACAAGCGCATCGGCGGCGACGGCGGGCACTTCGTAGGAAGTAATCAGCTCTGCCAGGGCCGCATCTTCCAGCGATTCGAGGGTGCGGAGGCGGCCGGCAGGTGTGTGCGGTTCATTTTTCTGTTCGGGCGGTAGGCAGCAGCGCTCTTTGGGCGGCCAGTGCATCGCTTTGGGCGCATAGGCGTCGAGGCTGCGGAACGGTTCGAGCGTCGTGGCGGGCAGGAGCGTTCGCAGGGGGGCGGTATGAACGATGGCGCCGTCGCAGCGGCCGCGCTGCAGGGTTCGAAGCAGTGAAACGACACAGTTGTTCTCCTTTTCAAAGAGCATGTCCTCACGAACGAGAAAGAGCATGAGCGGCCGGCCCGGCCGGTCCCAGTTTTGGGCAAGGAAGGTCAAAGAGGAGCGGAGGTGCTCGACGAGCAGCCGGTTGTCGTAACTGAAATAAAAGGCTCTCGGGTTGAAGTGGTAGGGAAAAAAGATACAGGTCTGCTCGCCGACCCGGTAGAGGCGGGAGGTCGCGATCGTGCGCGATATCTGGTAGGGACGGCCGGTCAGCCCCAGTTTTTCATTGCTTCCGATGTGGGTGAAGAGTTCGGAGAGCTGCGTGGCGTGCAGCAGGCGCAGAGGAGCGGTTTCCTCGATCGATTCGCTCCGGATACCGAGCGCATGCAGCTGCGTCTTGACGGCTTCGTCTTCCGCGATCACGGCCACCTGGGGAATCGTAGATCGCTGTATGCCGATGTTTTTACGGCGTTCCAGCGGATCGATGTCGTCGGGAGTAAGCAGGCCGTCCGTCAGGAGCGCACCGAGCCGGTAGAGGCTCTGGGCCCATACGAGGGGGACGTTTTCGTTGGCATAACGCGGCTGAGAACCGGGATCGGCCTTCTCCGCTTCGATGTGCGCTTCGGAGACGATGTAGAGCTCCGGCAGCAGCTGTTGGCCGTCTATTTCGACAAAGAGCGGTTCAAGCCGTTGCTGCCAGGTCGCGGCCGCATCGGCATCGCCCCGCATCAGGGCGTCGAGGAGCAGATAGGTGAAAAACAGCGGCCATTCCGACTCGATGTGTTCGAACCGTCGCAGCTCCTCGGCCTCGTAATGCAGCCGGCTGGTGTCCTCGAGGACGCTCTGGTGCCCGTCGAGCAAAAAACG
>JARROU010000317.1:0-1715 GCA_037383585.1 Campylobacterales bacterium
GGCCATCGTTCCCGCGTATTGATAATAAAGCGCCAGCCCGAGAAGGGCCTCCCCGGGGTAATAAAAAGAGAACAGCCCTCTTTTTTCGTCGTCGGTGACGTTGGTCAAAGGGGCGCCGTTCCTGAAGGCGGGATGGAGAAAATACCCAACCATCTCACCGTCGGGTTCGATCCGGCTGAGAATATGATGCACAAGCCCTTCCGCATACTTCCGGTAACGTCCGTCGCCGGTAAGACGCTTATAGTGCATGATCGCAGATAGCCCGATCCCGGCACCGCCCAGTTTCGACTTGCCGTTGTAAAAAGGGTAGCAGGCGTCCGTGCCTTCTACATGATGCGTTTTCAGCGTTGTAACGAAATAATCCAACGAACGGCGCGCGGCCTTAAGCATACGGTCATCCCCGAACCGTTCATAGCCCATCAGCAGGGTGATCGTGCCGCCGCAGTGGCGCAGGATATTGTAATAGGTCGGATCGGTCATATTCGGATGCTGAAAATCGACCTCGCTGTCGCTGATGGGGTCATAGAAATAGAGAACACGGCCGTCCGTTTTCAGATTCTCCGCTAGCCAGGCAACGCTGTTCCTTAGCGACATCTCTATGTTCTGCACCGAGAGTGTTACCGGGACAGGGATCCCACGGTACAGCGGCAGCACTTCTTCTTCATAGGAGACGATGGCGATGCTCTTGATAAAGGAGCATCGGGCGTCCATCGAACGCACCATCTCGACACGTTCGGAGATTTTGTGCGTCCGTTCGGAGACGCCGAGGCGCTTTGAGAGGAAATTCAGCAGCTGTCTGACACTCATAATGCTGTGTGTCATCGCGTCGGTCGGCATGAAGTAATGCCGTCGCCCTTCAGATTCGAAACGGAGCCCCGTTACACCGGGTTCGAACCGGTGGATTGAGAGACTCGTACCCGTTATTTTTTGCAGATCGCACGCATGCGATTCCGTCACCATTTCAACCATGATCCGGCACCCGGATGCATCGGCAGGGTCAATCGCTCCGAACCCGCTGCAGTTTCTGAGACCCTCGACGGCTCGGGAGATGCTCTCAAAAAGCGTTGCGCGCCTTGCACCCCACCGGAGTGGTTTCTGCCCCCTTTGGAAAAGGGTGACATAGCATTGCGAACATGCCGGGTCGAAAAGCAAGGCAAATCGTTCGGGAAGCGTCATCTCAGACGGCTCCCCGCACAATATGCGCCGGATGTCCGCGATAAAAGCTTTTTCGTCCTCTCCCGCTTTCTCCGTAGTGAAAGCTGCATGCGTCAACGCCATCCAGCCTCCTTTTTTTGTTCTACAACCCTATCTTAGTGCAGAACGCCTTTTAAAAAGACCGTCACAGTGCTGCGGTCCTTTTAAAAAGTGGGGTCGCCTCATTCTCATCGTTGCCTTCGTTCCCCTCTTTGCCGTTCTGGTTGGAGCCCGGCGTGCTGTCGTCCTGATTCCCCCGTGCGCCTTCGTCTTCGTCCACGTCGTCTTTGCCTTCGTTCGGACCGCCTTGTCCCTGACCCGGGTTGTCGTCATCCTGTCCGTCCCAGTTGTTCCCGTGGCCGCGGTTGTCATGCTCGCTCTCGGTTTCCGTTTCCGTCTCGGTTTCCGTTTCGGTTTCCGTCTCCGTGTCCGTTTCGGTCTCGGTTTCTGCATCTTCGCGATCCACGATATCCGCCTGGGCGAAACCGCGTTCCGGTGTGTCGCCGAGCTGGTCAGCAGAG
>JARROU010000318.1:0-1360 GCA_037383585.1 Campylobacterales bacterium
CAACGGAGTCCGCGCGATCGTCCTCGACGACAACGACACCCTGATCACGGCCAAGATCGCTACGACGGAAACGAAATACCTGTTCATCCTGACAAAATATGCCCAGTGCATCAAGTTCGAGATCGAAAAGACACGCGAACAGGGACGCAGCACCCGCGGGGTCCGCGGTATCAAGTTCAAGCACGAGGGCGACCGTGTCGTTGACGCGAACATCATCGACAGCGACGAGCAGGAGATCCTGACCGTCAGCGAAAAAGGGATCGGCAAACGCACGACCGCCGGAGAATACCGCCTGACCAACCGTGCCGGAAGCGGCGTGATCGCGATGAAACTCAACCCGAAAACGGGCAAACATGTCGTCGGCTGTGTCATCGTCAACGAGAACATGGATATGATGGCCCTGACCAAAGCCGGCAAAATGATCCGGGTCGACATGCAGAGCATTTCCAAATCCAGCCGCAATACGAGCGGCGTTTACATCGTCAATGGCGACGACGTCGTCAGCATCTCCCGCTGTCCGAAGAAAGAGACACCGGCAAACGAGGATGACGATGAAAGCGATCTGGAGGATATCCAGATCGAACCCGAACAAAAATCCTTTGATCTAGAATAATTTTTTACGAGGTAGAGATGAAACAGTACAATGTAGCCGTCGTCGGTGCCAGCGGTGCCGTCGGCGAAGAAATATTACGCATTTTTGAAGAGATCGATTTTCCGCTGGCCAAACTTGTTCCGCTGGCGAGCAGCCGCAGCGCGGGCAACACCGTCGAATTCAACGGCGACGAGCTCGTCATCAAGGAACTGACCGAAACCGTTTTTGACGAAGAAGAGATCGAGATCGCGCTGTTCAGCGCCGGCGGCTCCGTGTCGGCCAAGTACGCGCCGTTTGCCGCCGCGGCCGGCGCCGTCGTCATCGACAATACGAGCCACTTCCGTATGGACGAGGACGTTCCGCTCGTCGTCCCGGAAGTCAACCCCGAAGACATCAAGGGGTGGAAGAAAAAAGGGATCATCGCCAATCCGAACTGCTCGACCATCCAGATGGTCCAGGCCCTCAAACCCCTGGACGAAGCGTATGACCTGGTCCGCGTCGATGTCAGCACCTACCAGGCGACCTCCGGCGCGGGCAAAGCCGCCATGGAAGAGCTCATCAAGCAGATGCAGGACTTCTTCGCCTTCCGCCTGAATGAAAGCGAGCACAACAAGTTCCCGCACCAGATCGCACTGAACCTGATCCCCCAGATCGACGTCTTTCAAGACAACGGCTACACGAAAGAAGAGATCAAAATGGTCAACGAGACCAAAAAAATTCTCCATAAATCGGTGGAGCTGAGCGCGACCTGCGTCCGCGTTCCCGTTC
>JARROU010000319.1:0-1359 GCA_037383585.1 Campylobacterales bacterium
GGTCTTCAAAGCCATTTACGAGGGAGAGATTTCATGAGAATTGGAGAAGCGAATGGACATTAGAACCGTTAAGAAAATGGAAAAGAAGGCGGTGAAAAGTTCCCGGAAGGACTTTACGAAGCTGGGCCTTGCGCTCTTTTTCATGGTGGGCGTACTGTTTTACAGTTCGGTGACGCATTCGGGGATCACGAACAGCGTCTTTTTGGCGATTGCAGCCCTTTTCGGGGCCTACATGGCCCTGAACATCGGTGCCAACGATGTTGCCAACAATGTCGGCCCGGCCGTCGGTTCCCGGGCGCTGACCATGGGCGGCGCCATTGTCATTGCCGCCGTCTTCGAAGCGGGCGGGGCACTGATCGCCGGCGGCGAGGTCGTCGGAACGATCAAAAAAGGCATTATCGATCCCGCGCTCTTCGTCGACGTGTCGCAGTTCATCTGGGCCATGACCGCCGCGCTGCTGGCCGGGGGTCTCTGGCTGAACCTTGCCACGGCGATGGGCGCGCCGGTTTCGACGACGCACTCCATCGTCGGGGGCGTCATGGGGGCCGGGATCGCGGCCTCCGGATTTGCCGCCGTCGCCTGGGGTACGATGGGCAAGATCGCCGCGAGCTGGGTGATCTCGCCGGTCCTCGGCGGTCTGATCGCGGCCCTGTTCCTCTTTACCATCAAAAAGACGATGATCTATAAAGAGGACAAGCTCAGTGCGATGAAAAAGATGGTGCCGCTTTATGTCGCCGTTATGGGGTGGGCGTTCGTCACCTACCTGATGCTCAAGGGCGTCAAACACCTCGTCAAGGTTGACTTCCTCACCGCGGCGGGCATCGGTCTCGTCGGCGCCGTCATCATTTTCTTTGTCATCAAGCCGATGGTGGCCAAAGCGGCTGCGACGCTGGGGAACCACCGCGAAGACGTCAACAAACTCTTTACGATACCGCTGATCTTTGCAGCGGCGCTGCTCAGTTTCGCCCACGGCGCCAACGACGTGGCCAACGCCGTCGGCCCGCTCGCGGGGATCGCCGATGCGGTGCAGACGAGCATGGTCAAGATGGAGGCGGGTATCCCGCTGTGGGTCATGCTCGTCGGTGCCATCGGGATCGCGCTGGGGCTGGCGCTGTACGGCCCGAAACTGATCCGTACCGTCGGCAGCGAGATTACGGAGCTTGACCAGGTGCGCGCCTACAGCATCGCCATGGCGGCGGCGATCACGGTCATCATCGCATCGCAGCTCGGCCTGCCGGTCAGCTCGACCCACATCGCCATCGGCGGGGTGTTCGGTGTCGGTTTTCTGCGCGAGTTCCTCTACCACACGAAAGAAGAGGAGCTGATCCGCAGAGAACGCGTCCAGCTCGTCGAAGACAA
>JARROU010000320.1:0-1353 GCA_037383585.1 Campylobacterales bacterium
CCTTCCGAGAAGGACGAGGACATCTTCGAAGGCTATGACCGCCAAACGGGCGAACGCAAGTGGAGCGGCACCCGCGTCGACCTCATCTTCGGCTCCAACTCCCAGCTCCGGGCCCTCTCGGAGGTCTACGGCAGTGCGGACGCCGGGGAGAAGTTCGTGCACGACTTCGTCGCGGCGTGGGACAAGGTCATGAACCTCGACCGCTTCGATCTTGAAAATTAGCAAGGAAAGAGAAATGGCGGTAGTACTGTTTGTAAGAGCGAAATCAAGCCTCGATGAAGCGGAGCTGGAAGAGCGCTTGCTTGAACGCCGGCCCCGCTTCAAGGACGTGCCGGGTCTGGTGCAGAAAATCTACGGACGCGACAAGGAAACCGGTCATGTCTGCGGCATCTACTTTTTCGAAGACCAGAATGCCCTGGCTGCCTTCCGCGAGACCGAACTCGCAAAGACGATCCCGGCGGCCTACGAGGTAACGGACATAAGAGTGGAGGTCTACGACATGCTTTATCCGCTCTATCCCGATCGCGGGCCGATCATCGAGTAATGTTCCGGTACGGGCATTGTCCCGCCCCCTATTTCATAAGAGCTTTTGGAAAAACATCCTATATTACCGACAACAGTTACCTCATCTATTTTGATTCGGAGCAAATAATGTATAAAAAATCTATGTTTATGACAGTGGCACTATCGGCACTCCTTCTGCTCGGACTGACGGGATGCACGGAGAAAGCCCCCGCGAGCAATGACGCCGCCGTGATCAAGCCGCTGAAAGAGCAGAACGAAGGCGATGCCGTCCTCAAGCGCCTGGTCGACAGCGAGTTCACGATCTCGGGCATCGTCGACGAGGGGATGCAGGAGAACCTCCGCCGCTGCAGCGCAACGACATCGGGCACCTTTGTCCTGAAAGACGACCTTTCCAAGCTCGCCGAAGCGCTGAAAAATGACGGCTCGCTCAAGATCGACGAGCGCCTGGCCGCTTCCACCTACGTTTTCAGCCTCGAAGCGTCAGGGCTGAAAACCAAAGGCGACACCTATACGAACGAAGGGCAGATCAAATACACGACGGCTTACGATACCGACGGCAAGCTGGTCGTCAATGTCATTCTGGCGGAATAAAACATAACGTAGATTGACTTTCCCTCGCTCCCATGCTCCGCGAGCGAGTGTCTAATCAAATGCCCGTGATGCCGAATGCATTCCCATCGAGACGATGGAAACGAGTTAAGAAAAAACAGCCTATCATTGGTAGAACAACATAAATACTATGGAGAGCATGCCATGATGGAAAAAATGCCGAGTGCCAAAGCATTTACGCTGATCGAATCCGGCCCGGTCGTCCTCGTGACGACCGGC
>JARROU010000321.1:0-1978 GCA_037383585.1 Campylobacterales bacterium
TTTGTGATGCGCAGGGTGTGCATTTCGAGGGAGAGGGTGACGTCGCCCCCGGGAACGTTGTACTTGCAGGCGTTGGAGAGGAGGTTGTCCAGGATGCGCGTCAGCGCGTCCGGATTGGCGTTGAGCTCCGTCGGGGCCAGTTCGGCACGGAACGTCAGGGTGCCGTAGAGGCTTTCGAAAAACGCCAGGCGTTCGCGGATGAGGGTGTCGAGGCGGAACCGCTCGTGCTGCTGCGGCAGCCCGCCCTGGTATTCCTGGAGATTGCGGTAGAGCATACCGATGCTGCGCGCGCTTTTCTCGATGCGCCGGGCGGCCTCGTTGTCGCGCGGCAGCATGGAGGTGTTGATCAAGATGGCGCTGACGGGCGTGTTGAGGTCGTGGATGATGTCCTTGATAAAGCGGTCGGTCAGCGCGAGGGCGCTGCGCAGGGGCCGCAGCGTGTAGCGTGCGAATCCGAAGGCCATTGCCCCGACCACGGCGGAGACCAGCAGCAAGAGCAGGGTGTAGCGGTAGAGCAGCGGCTGAAGGAGGCGGGTGAATTCCGCGCGGTCGTAAACGACCTTGAGCAGATATTTCCCGTTGCCCGGCAGGGGGAAAAGCACGTAGAGCTCGCGGGTGTTCTCCCGAAGTTCCAGCAGGGGAGCTTCGGGAGACTTTTTGACGAAGTCGATCCCGAACCGGTCGCCTTCGAAATCGAAGCTGTAGTTCTTCATCTCCAGGAAGAGCTGCTGTTTCCGGGCGGCGGCGTCTTCACGGTAGCTGTGGTAGAGCAGCGCGGCGATGAGAAACTCCATGGTCACGAAATAGAGCATGAAACTTTTTAGAAGAGACTCTTTTTCATAGGCTTTCAAGACGGTACCCTACCCCCCGGACGTTGGTGATGTCGATCCCGAGCTGCTGTTTGAGCCGGCTGATGTGAAAGCGCAGGGCCTGGTCGCTGGGCTGTTCGAGCAGTTCTTGCAGCCGCATCTTGTCGATGGTCTGCCCGACATTGCTGACCAGAAGCCGGAAGAGCTCGGTGCGGATCTCCCCCAGATCGACCGGCCGACCCGCTTTTGAAACCGTTCCGTCGGCGGGATCGAAGGCGACATCGCCGTAGCGGATGCTGCCGCCGAGCGTGCGGGTGCGCGCCCGGATGCGCAGCAGCAGTTCGTCGACGTCGAAGGGCTTTTTCAGATAATCCTCCGCCCCGGCGGCAAACCCCTTGGTCATCGAGGCGATGTCGCGCAGCGCGGAGATGAAGATGGCGGGGGTGCGGTCGTCCGCGCCGCGCAGGGACCCAAGGAGGTCGAAGCCGTTGAGCAGCGGGACGTTGATGTCGAAGAGGTTGAGGTCGAAACCGGTCTCGAAGGATAAGACCGAACGCATGGTCGCTGGCCGATTCGCTTAGCCCCAGGCTGTAGTTCGCCTTTAATGAGAGTGTATCATAAAGCGTGAAGAGGCCCATTACGCCGAGCGACTCCAGGGCCGGCGTGTCCGGCACGTAGGCTTGCGCGTAGTCGTACGAGAGGCTGACGCTGCCCTGTTTGACCGGATACAGGGTGATGCCGGCGGAACCGAAGGCGACGTCGCGGTACTTCGTCGTTTTCGTGTCGCCCGTGACGGTGTAGCCGTACAGGGCGAACACGTCGGCGCCCGAAAAGCGGTAGACGCCGTACACGGAGGCACCGTAGTCGGTTTCACCCGTGCCGATCTCCTCACCGGCCGTCGCCAGATTGACATGGATGCCCGGCGTCAGGGAGAGCTTCTCGGACTGAGCGACGGTGTAGGCGGCCCCAGCGAAGGTGTCCGCCATGCCGCCGCTGTCACTGTCCGAAACCGTCGGATCGGAGGCGCCGTAATAATAGTACCCGCTGAGGATGGAGAGGGAGAAGTTCCCCGCATACATGGCGGCGGTGACGTCGGTGGAGAGGGAGTCGACGGTCTCGCTTCCGCCGTAGGTACCCGTCGTATAGGTCATTCCGATGCCGCCCACGAG
>JARROU010000322.1:0-1345 GCA_037383585.1 Campylobacterales bacterium
CTCAGCGGCCAGCGTAATGCATTGGGCTTTGCTCAATGCATGTGTTTGACCTTACGGAGTATGTTTGCCGCTTCGAAAAGGAAGAAGCAGCTTCCTTCGTAAAGCTGGTCGTTCTTAAGCTGGTTGCCCAGCTCCTCGTAATTGGGGAAGCCTCTAAACATCAGCCCCGCATGGCTTTTGCTCTCCATATGCAAGATTCGTTCCGAATGGAAATTACTGATGACGAGGTCGGCGGTTTCGAAGTACGGCTTGGCATCTTCGAGGTCGCCCACGAAGACGCGCTCCGCCGTAATTTTTTCCAGCACCGGGCTGTACGTCGTCGCGACGACCGCATCGATGGTGCCCCCGACGCTCTGCAGCAGTTCGCAGATCCCGATGCACATGTCGGGTTCGCCGGTGACGACGAAGCGCGAAGCGCCGATCAGGAAGTGGCTGTCGAGCATGGCATCCTGCAGCCGCCCCCGCCACCGTTTGAGCAGAGGCGCGGGTTCGATGTGCCGTATTTTCATCAGCTCCGCGATGAAGCTATCGTTGACGTCCAGCCCCATCAGGTGGTCAAAATGCACGTGGCGGATGGCGGGGTTTTTCTTCTGCAGCGCTTCGGCGGCGATTTTCATGGACGATCCCACGGTGATCACCGTCTCCGTATCGCCGAGGCCGGCAATGTCGTCAATGCCGATCGCTCCCGTACCGAGCTTGCCCTGCCCTTCGCTGAGATACCCGTCGAGGGAGGTAGATAGGTCGGGGAGCGCGTACGTCTCGAACCCGAAGTTCTCGCACACCTCTTTGATCTTCTCGATCTCTCCGGGCTGGATGCTGACATGCGGCAGCAGCAGCAGTTTGCCTGCTTTGCATTCAGACGCCTCTTTCGTATGCTGGTCGATCAGCGCCTTGGCCGTCAGCGCCCAGCCGCTCTCCATGCCCCCTTCGAAGTCGGGGGTGTTGACGTAGCAGTAGGGGATCTCGATGTGCATCCCGACCCCGCGCACGTCGTCGCCCTTCGTCTCCGTCAGCCCCGTCGTGTGCAGCCCGATCAGTTCGGGTTTCATCGTCTTGTTTTTCTTGGTGATGTTCTCGATGGAGAGCAAAATGGAGTAGTCCCCCCCGTCGAGCACGGCGGTGATGTCGCTCACCGAGGTGTTGTACATCGCGATGGGCTCGTTGAAGTGGCGGGTATAGAAGACTTTCGTATAAGAAGCGCACCCCTGCGACGCGTGCATCAGCGGCAGGCAGTTCCTGATTCCCATAAACGCGAGCGCAGCCCCCATGGGCTGCGAATGCTTGATGGGGTTGACCTGGTTTTAGCATCAGTATATTCTGCATAACCTCTGCTAAACCAGTTTGG
>JARROU010000323.1:0-1342 GCA_037383585.1 Campylobacterales bacterium
TCGGAAAGTTCCTGCTCACCCCCCTGCTCGACCTTGTCACCCGAACCGATACCTCCGAGATTTTTCTGGCGACCGTCCTCTTCATCGCCATCGGCGCCGCGGAACTGGCGCACCGTTTCGGTTTCACGTATTCGCTCGGGGCCTTCATCGCCGGGATGATGCTCGCCGAAACCACCTACAAATACCAGGTCGAAGCCGCACTCATTCCCTTCCGCGACCTGTTGATGGGACTTTTCTTCGTCACCGTCGGCATGCAGATCAACCCGGAACTTCTCCTCGGGAACGGTGCGCTGGTCGTCCTGATCGCCGCAGGTATCATGGCACTGAAGTTCTCCGTCATTGTGCTCTTTTTCCGTCCCTTCACGGCCCGGCGCATTGCGATCAAAACAGCGCTGGCGCTCGGGCAGGTAGGCGAGTTCGCCCTGGCGGTCTTTACACTGGCGGCGGGCAAGGCCCTGCTCGATCCCGCGACGGTGCAGGTCCTGCTCGGTGCCACAGTGCTCAGCATGATCGCGTCCGTTTTCGTCCTGGCTCGCCTCGGAGCTATTAGCGACTTTTTTTACCCCGAGCCCGAAGCGCTGCCCGTCGTCACCGATGCGGGCATGCGCGATCACGTCGTCGTCTGCGGATACGGGCCGATGGGGCGCAACGTCTGTAAAAAACTGCGGGCGATGCAGATGCGCTATATCGTTCTCGAACACGACATCGCCGCCGTGCGCAAGGGAGAGCAGCGGGGCGAGCCCATCTATTTCGCCAACGCCGCCAACCTCGACATCCTGCGCTCGTTCAATATCGAAAAAGCCGCATCCGTCATCGTCGCCGTCGGAAACGACCGCCACCTTCGTCTCATCTGCGAAGCACTCAACCGCCTTGGGAATGAAATCAACATCGTCATCAAGGCCGCCAACCGTGCGGAGGAAGCGATGCTCGCCGACCTTCAGATCGGCCACATCATCTTACAGAGCGAGGAGATGGCATCGCTGCTCGTCGATGAAGCCGTGCAGTGCAAACTAATGTAAGGATATAATTACACCAAAAAAAGGAAAAAAATGGCCCTGGGCGCAACGATCTACAAAGTCACGATGACGGTCTCGGACCTCGACCGGCACTTCTACGACGACTTCGAGCTGACCGTCGCGCGCCATCCCTCCGAGACGGAGGAGCGGATGATGGTCCGGCTGATCGCTTTCGCCTTTCACGCCGACGAACGGCTCGCTTTCACCAAAGGGCTCTGCCAGGAGGACGAGCCCGAGCTATGGCTGACGGATTTTGACGGCACCATCCGGCTCTGGATCGACCTGGGGCAGCCCGACGAGAAACACGTACGCAAGGCCTGCGGCCG
>JARROU010000324.1:0-1342 GCA_037383585.1 Campylobacterales bacterium
TGTGGCGGCGTGCCTCTTGCGCCCCAGCGCGACTCCCTCGAGCACGGTGCGCACATCGTCGTAGGCACCCCCGGACGCATCCTCGACCACCTCGGCAAAAAGACGCTCTCGCTCTCGAAAGTACATACCCTGGTGCTCGACGAAGCCGACCGGATGCTTGACATGGGCTTTCACGATGCGATCATGCAGATCGCCGCGCATCTGACCGCCCCGCGCCAGACCCTGCTCTTTTCGGCCACCTACCCGGGCAGCATCGACGACATCAGCGCCGCGCTGCTGCACGATCCCGTGACGATCGACATCGAAACGGTACCGAAAGAGGTGACGCTGACACAGCACTTCTTCCGGGTCAAGGGAGAGAAAACACAGACGCTTCTGCGGCTGCTCGGGCACTTCGTACCCGAATCGGCCGTGATCTTCTGCAACACGAAAGCGGGCTGCAATGCCCTGGCCGATGCTCTGCACACCGAAGGGTACGACGCCGCCGTCCTGCACGGTGATCTGAGGCAGGGCGAACGCACGGAGGTGCTGACGCGTTTCGCGCTCGGCGGCATCCGGCTGCTGATCGCAACGGACGTGGCGGCGCGGGGGCTCGATATCAAGGAACTGGGGGCCGTCATCAACTACGATCTGCCCGAAAAACCCGACACCTATCTGCACCGTATCGGGCGGACGGCCAGAGCCGGCAGTACCGGCACGGCCCTGACGCTGTTCACCCCGATGCAGCAGCACGCCGCCGAAAAACTGGCGGCCGCCGGAGACAGCCCTTTCCTTTCCGAAGACGCCTCCGCCTTCGCTCCCGCCGATCCGACGACGTTTTACCCGCGTTTCGTCACGCTGCGGATCGAGGGCGGCCGGAAAAACAAGCTGCGCCCCGGCGACCTGCTCGGCGCGCTGTGTGCCCCGGGGGGTATTGACGGCAAACAGGTCGGGGGCATCGTCATCTACGATACCCTCTCCTATGTCGCGATCGAACGCGAAGCGGCCGACGGGGTGCTGGAGCAGTTGAACCGTGGAAAGATCAAAGGGAAGAAGTTCCGCGTCAGGATCTCCGAATGACACTCTACGTCGACGGGGACGCTTTCCCGAATCTGCTCAAGCCCATCGTTGTGCGCGCCATCGAACGGGTCGGGATTCCCCTGGTACTGGTCTCAAACAAAACCGTCCGCCTGGGACACTCGTCGTGGATCGAGACGGTCATCGTCGAAGCGGGCGCGGATGCCGCAGACGACCGCATCGTGGAAATGCTCTCTCCCGGAGACCTGGTCATCACGGCGGACATTCCGCTGGCCGACCGGGTCATCGACAAAAAAGCCCACGCCATCGACCATCGCGGCGAACG
>JARROU010000325.1:0-1330 GCA_037383585.1 Campylobacterales bacterium
CAGTCCGACCGCTTGGTCGGGGTGGAGCGGATCAGCAAATTCCTCTCGCATTCGCCCCGGGGCTACCACCGCAACAAGGAAGTGAAGCTGCTGGTCATCGCCCAGACGCCGCTGGGCTTCAAGGTGATCGTCGACGACGCTTATGAGGGGCTCGTCTACGCCAACGAGATCTTCGAGCCGCTCTCCGTCGGGGACGAACGCACCGGCAACGTCAAGGACGTCCGCGCCGACGGCCACTTCGACATCAGCCTGCAGCCCGTCGGAAAAGCGGCCCGCGCAGGGAGCGAAAAGGACAAAGTCCTCCGTCCGCTCGAAGCCGCCGGCGGCATGCTGCCGTACAACTCCAAAAGCGACCCGGAGCTCATCACGAAGACCTTCGGTCTGAGCAAAAAGGCCTTCAAGCGGGCCCTCGTTCAGCTGCAGGAGTCCGGCGACATCGAGGTCAAAGAGACGGGCATCTACCTGAAAAAAGTGTAAAACATGGCGAAGAAAAAAGCGGTAGAGGCCTTTACGGACAGCGAGATCGTTTTCGAGCTCGACCGCAAGCCGTGCCGGTTGCTGCGGCTCAACCCCAACAGCATGGAGGTTACCGTGCTGATGCTTGACGATCGCCGCGAGTTCACCCTCCCCTTCGCCCATCTGCCCAAAAACATCAAGAAGCGGATCCGGCCGCTGTAGCGTCCTCCTGAATTTTTCATTCCCCGTAAAACCTCTGCTTTCCGTTTCAAAATTTTTGCAGTACAATGAAGAAAAGCAACACCGAACCAAGACGACCGTAAATGCGGCTCTGCCGAAAGGAGTCAAGATGTCTGCACCAGCGTGGTTATCCAAAAAACTCGACGACGGACGCATCGCCTGCGAGGCGTGCAACCAGCACTGCAAACTGCACGAGGGTGAATACGGCGTCTGCGGCGTCCGGAAGGTCGAAAACGGCGAACTGCGCCTGCTCGTCTACGGGCTGGCCGCCGCCGTCAACGTCGACCCGGTCGAAAAGAAGCCGATGTTCCACTTCCAGCCCAACTCCAAGTCCTTCTCCGTCGGGACGGTCGGCTGCAACTTTTCGTGCAAATTCTGCCAGAACGCCGACATCTCCCAGTACCCCAAAGAGCACGACCACGAGATCGTCGGCCAGCCGCTCAGCCCGGAACAGATCGTCGAGAAGGCCAAAGAGTACGGCTGCGATTCGGTCGCTTATACCTACAACGAACCGGTCATCTTTTTCGAGTACACCTACGACACGGCCAAACTCGCCCACGAGGCGGGGCTGAAGAACATCTACGTCACCAGCGGCTACGAAACCCACAAGGCGATCGACACCCTGCTGCCCTAC
>JARROU010000326.1:0-1319 GCA_037383585.1 Campylobacterales bacterium
TCTGTTGTTTATGCTGACACCATTGCAGACCTCTCCGGTGACGTCAAAGAGCTCGCGAACTACGGCGAGTACTCCGGCGGCCCGACGACGGGCGAAACGAAGTTTTACGCGGATACGCTGATCGACCTGATGACACGTCACAAAGATCCCGAGGGCCGTGACAAGATCCTGATCATCGGCGGTGCGATCGCGAACTTCACCGACGTTGCGAAGACCTTTACGGGGATCATCCAGTCGTTCGAAGAATATGCATACAAGATGAAAGCGCATAACACGAATATCTACGTACGCCGTGGCGGACCGAACTACGAAAAAGGTCTGAAAGACATCAAAGAAGCAGCAGACCGCCTGGGTCTGTACATTGAAGTATACGGGCCTGAAACACACGTCACCGACATCGTGCGTATGGCACTTGAGAAGTAAGGAGAGAAGAATGGGTGCATTGTTTACAAAAGACACACAAGCAATTTTCTGGAACAACAATAAAAGCGCGATCCAGCGTATGCTGGACTATGACTACGTCATCAATCGCGAAACGCCTTCGGTCGCGGCGATTGTCGCTCCGACTTCCGGAAACAAATTCGAAAAGTTCTTCTACGGACCGGATGAGATCATGGTGCCGCTTTACCGCTCGACAACCGAAGCGGCTGAAGCGCATCCGAACGCAGACGTCCTGCTGAACTTCGCTTCATTCCGTACGGCATACGATGTCACGATGGAAGCGATCGGCCTTAAAGGTCAGTTCAAAACGATCATGGTGACGGCAGAAGGGATTCCGGAGCGTCTCGCTCGCGGTATGAACCAGGCGGCTCGTGATGCCGGCGTTACGGTTATCGGGCCTGCGACGGTCGGCGGCATCGCTCCGGGCGCATTCAAGATCGCGAACGTCGGTGGTACGATCGAGAACATCATCAACTCGAAACTGCACCGTGCAGGTTCTTGTGGCCTTGTTACACGTTCCGGCGGTCTGTTCAATGAGCTTTCCAACATCATCTCCATCAATGCCGACGGCATTGCCGAGGGTGTTGCGATCGGCGGCGACCGCTTCGTCGGTTCCGTCTTCATCGACAACCTTCTGCGCATGGAGAACAACCCGCAGGTCAAATACATGATCCTTCTGGGCGAAGTCGGCGGTACTGAAGAGTACAAAGTGATCGAGGCCGTCAAATCCGGCAAGATCAAAAAACCGATCATTGCATGGTGTATCGGTACGATCGCCAAGCACTTCAGCTCGGGCGTCCAGTTCGGTCACGCGGGTGCATCAGCAAACGCCGACGCTGAAACGGCGGCTGCAAAGAACAAAGCGATGGCAGAAGCGG
>JARROU010000327.1:0-1963 GCA_037383585.1 Campylobacterales bacterium
TTCGACCATGCGCTGGATATGGAATTCGATCTCGCGGTACAGGGTGGCCGCAGCAGTGCGCCCGTGCGATTCAATGTCATGCTCGATTTGGAATTCGTCGCCGACTTCGACGTCGGGATCGACTTCCTCTTTGGCGCGTGTCAGCCCGATGTAGGCCGCGGCTTCCTCGCCTTCGAGCAGCTCATCATCGTCCTCGACGACGGTGATGGTCTGGTAGACGCGGATGCTCTTCGTCTCGGGGTCGATCTCGGCGTCGTAGGCGAATTCCGGGTTGACCAGACGCTTCGCCGTCTGGATGAACGCCGCTTTGACCGCCTCGGTCACATTGTCGGGAGAGAGGCCCTTTTCGTGGGCGATCGATTCAATAATGTCTAAGATATTTTCCATAGGTATCCCTGTGTTTTTCGCTTTTGGTCGTTCCATAAAAATTTTGGTGTGATTGTTTTTTATAGAAGAACGATATTATACCTAATCTCTATTAAAGAATCAACTTAATGCATGCTTAATTAAATGCGAGATATAATCGCGTCAAAAGATAGCGCTGAAATATGGCGGGAATAAAGGATGAGAATGGAGCTTAAAATCGCTCGTAACCAGACCGACAAGAAACCGAAAAAAGTAGACGTCCAGAAGATCGAAGGCATGGTGGAAAAAGAGGGATCCGTAATCCTCTATTTTGACCGTGAGAATTCCCATAAAGATCTGCTCTCCCTTCAGGAACATTTCGAAAACGAAGGCAAAAGCGTCTACATGCGCGAAGTCCGTTTCGGGCTGGCGGATAACGAATACATGTACGAAGTGCATATTCTCTAAAACGCAGGGTCACTTCATTGTCTCAAAAAACCGATCGTGCCGAAGAGGCGGACCTGATCCTCATCAACACCTGTTCGGTCCGCGAAAAGCCGGTCCACAAGCTCTTTTCGGAACTCGGTGCTTTCAACAAGAAGAAAAAAGATGACGCGAAGATCGGGGTGTGCGGCTGTACGGCATCGCACCTGGGCGACGAGATCATCAAAAAAGCCCCCTATGTCAATTTCGTGCTGGGGGCGCGCAACGTCTCCAAGATCACCGACGTCCTGCACCGGGACAAGGCGGTCGAGACCGAGATCGACTACGACGAGTCGCAGTTCGCCTTCGGCGATTTCCGAACCTCGCCGTGGAAGGCTTTTGTCAACATCTCGATCGGATGCGACAAGCAGTGCACCTTCTGCATCGTGCCCAAGACGCGCGGCGAGGAGATCTCCATCCCGGCGGACCTGATCGTCAAGGAAGCGGAAAAAGCGGCAGCGAACGGGGCGAAGGAGATCTTCCTGCTCGGCCAGAACGTCAACAATTACGGCCGCCGATTTTCCGGGGAACATGAGAAGATCAACTTTACGGAGCTGCTGCGCCGCGTCAGTGCCGTCGAGGGGATCGAACGCATCCGCTTTACGTCGCCGCACCCGTTCCACATGGACGACGAGTTCATCGAAGAGTTCGCCTCGAACCCCAAGGTCTGCAAGTCCATCCATGTGCCGCTGCAGAGCGGATCGACGCGGATACTCAAAGCGATGAAACGGGGGTACACCAAGGAGTGGTTCCTCAACCGCATCGAGAAGCTGCGGACCATGGTGCCCGATGTCAGCATCAGCACCGACGTCATCGTCGCGTTCCCCGGCGAGAGCGACGAGGATTTCGAAGAGACGCTGGACGTCGTGCGCAAATCCGGCTTCGAGCAGATGTTCAGTTTCAAATACTCCCCGCGCCCGGCGACGAACCCGTCGTTTCGCAGCTCCTCGAAGTAGACCGTATAGGTCCTGCCCAGATGGCTTTTGCACTGCTCGTCGAGCATGGTTTCATGCATCTTCTGCAGACGGGTCAGACGTTCGCTTGCAACGTCCGGGTCGACCGCATCGGCGTACTCCGCCGCTTCGGTCAGCGGGCGCGGGGAGTATTTGAAACTGAACATCTGCTCGAAGCCGGA
>JARROU010000328.1:0-1295 GCA_037383585.1 Campylobacterales bacterium
GTCGAAGATGGTCCAGGCCGCCGGCATCCACCCCGTCCGCGTTGCGGAGGGCGAAGATCTCGCCGGGGCGGTCGCGCAGCTGCAGGAAATGCTTTCCGGGCAGCCGCCGATCTGGCTGATGCGCATCTATCACAAGGCGGCGCAGCGCGAAGCCTCTTGACGGCTGCGTTTAAAGATCTCACCGGAGATCTTTACAGGTAACCGTTACCTAAACACGATTCGGAAAGGTTTTTATGGCAGTAATGATCACCGACCTCTGCATCAACTGTGATACATGTATCGACGAATGCCCGGCAACGGCGATTGTCAGTGCGGACAGCTCGCCCAGGGATGACTGGGACTATACGTACGTCAAGCCCGAAAAGTGCATCGAATGCGTCGACGCGGCGGTACCGAAGTGTGCGGATGTCTGCCCGACCGAGGGGTGCATCGTCTGGGATATGCCTTACGATAGTGCATACAACGACTACTACGTGGACAGCGGCGAATATGTGATCCGCGTTCACAAGAAAAAGGGGCTCATGAGCCCGAATGTCTCGCCGCAGCCGTGGAGAGAGGCGATCGGCATCGCCGATCGCGAAGGCCGCGTTGCTGTGGGTGAAACCCTTAAACTCTACAACCCGTAACAAAGGATTTATGATGTCTGTAATTATTGATGAAAGCTGTATCACCTGCGACGCCTGTCTGCAAAACTGCCCGGTCAACGCGATCGTGGACGACATGCACAACCCGACCGGCGAAAGCCGCTACTACGTGCAGCCGGAAAAATGCGTCGAATGTGTCGGCATCTACGACGATCCGCAGTGTGCGGCGATCTGTCCGAGCATCGGATGCATTACATGGGACATGCCGTTCACACCGGATTTCGAGGAACATTTCCTCAACGAAGAGCTCTACAAACTCGGCACGAAGAACGGCCAGGTAAAAACACCGTCGTTCCGCAAGAAAAAATACCGCACGGACATCCCGAACGAGATGCGCGGTGTGGGCAAAGAGGTCCAGGAAGAACCCGAAGAGCTGAACGAGGCGGGCTGAGAGATGCCGTATGAACTGTAACCATTCCTTCCAGGTTGCCGCCGTCGCGGCGACGCTTGATCTCTTCGAAACCGATTGTGCGATTACCGTCGCACTGAAAATTACGGACGACTCGTGCAAAATGGACGATGAACAGCGTGCCCTGTTCATGACACTCTACGATCATCTGCCGGACCGGCAGACGACCATCTTCGATGAAACTGTTTTTCACCTGATCGAGATCGGTCGAAACAATCCCTCTGCTTTTATCTTTTCCGAGA
>JARROU010000329.1:0-2110 GCA_037383585.1 Campylobacterales bacterium
TCCTCACCAACTGGCTGACGCCGTTCAAGAAACGTACGATCGAGGTTGCGTGCAAGGACGCCTATTTCGAAGCGGACCTGATCACGCAGAACCTGACGGAGTATTCGAACTTCCACGTCAACAACTCCTACGTCGTGCGCGGCTGCCACATCAAAAAAGACGAGCCGCTGCTCAAAGAGGTCGAGGCGTTCATCCACTACCTCAAGACGGGCGACCGCGGTTCGCTCGCCTCGATCGAGGACAGCATCATTACGCTGCAGGTGGCGACCGAAGCATGATCCATACGACCGCCGTCATCGAACCGGGAGCGCAGATCGCCGAGGGCGTGCGCATCGGGCCGTTCTGTCGCATCGGCAAAGACGCCGTCATCAAGGCAGACGTCACGCTCGAAGCCCATGTCATCCTTGAAGGTCCCGTTACCCTCGAAGAGGACGCACGCCTCTTCTCTTTCGTCAAGATCGGCAACGGCCGTGCCCCGGTCACCGTCGGCGCGCGCAGCGTCGTCCGCGAATTCTGCCAGATCGGCAACCAGAACGATTCCGACGCCCCCGTCGCGATCGGGACGGAGAACTTCATCATGGCCTATGTGCAGCTCTTCCCCGGTGTCACACTGGGACCGAACTGCATCCTGACCAACGCCGTAACGATGCAGGCGCACTCGGCCTGCGAGGAGCGCGTCATCGTCGGCGGGCTCAGCAGCGTCGCCGAGCACTGCACCATCGGCACGGGCGTCATGGTCGGCGGGGCATCGAACCTCAAAAACGACGTACCGCCTTTCTGCCTTGTCGAGGGCAACCCCGCGACGGTCAGAGGCCTCAACATCATCGGCCTGCGCCGCCGATTCGAGAACCGCGAGGACATCGAGAGCGTCAAGAGCAGCTTCAAGAAACTCTACCGTACGTTCAACCCCCAAGCCGCCGCCGTGCTCAGCGATGCTCTCGAGAACCCTCAGGCAAAGCGTTTTGCATCTTTCATCGCCGCGCACCGCTGCGCCGACGCACAGTAAGGAATCCCATGCTCCAGCTCAATACCTACGACAACGAGACCCGCGCCGCCATCGCAGCGCGCATCACAGAGTGCGCCGACGCCCTCGGCGGCCTCAGCCGGCTGCTCGGCCTCGTCGAGACCATTCTCGCCGAAAAGCCCTCGCCGCTTCAGAACAAGACCGCCTCGTTCCATTACGAGCACGGTAAAGTGAGCTGGAACAAGGTCCTCTTCGCCGACAAGGTCGAAACGCTTGCCAAGATCATCCTCAGCCACGACACGATGGACAACCTGCTGGAAAACTGTTCGAACTGCTCTTCTTCGCATCGACGGGGATGATCAAAAAAGCGATCAAGGAGGCATAATCCATGGAACGTATCTACTCGAAAACGCCGGAATCGGAAGCGGCCGTCGCGCTGGCGGAGAACCTGCAGCTCTACTTCGTCAACCGCCTCAACGGACTCAGCCAGATCTTCGGAAGCAACCAACCGTTCGAGGAAGTGGAGTGGTTCCGCGACGAGGGGCGCCACGGCGGCGGGGTGCGCTACGAGGCGCGCGACGAGCGGCTCTTCAACCGCGCATCGGTCAACGTCTCGCAGGTGCAGTACGAGGACATGCCGGACAAGAAGCTCGACGCCGCGAGCGCCATCTCCACCATCATCCATCCGCGCAACCCGCACGTGCCCTCGATGCACATGCACATCAGCTACACCCGCATGAAAGACGGGGAAGGCTACTGGCGCATCATGGCGGACCTGAACCCCGCCATCTTCTACGAAGAGGACCAGCACCGTTTCATCGAGCACCTGAACTTCATCACCCCGGACCTGTTCGAAAAAGGCGCGGAAGCGGGCGACCGCTACTTCAACATCCCCGCCCTTGACCGCCACCGCGGCGTCGCGCACTTCTATTTGGAGCACTACGACAGCGGCGATTACGGCACGGACTACGGATTTGCAAAATATTTCGGCGAGCAGGTCATCGACGTCTACGTCTCGATCATCGCCGATGCCCTCTCCCGGCGCACCGCCGTCACGGACGAGGACATCGCCGCGCAGCTGGCGTACCATACGCTCTACTTTTTCCAGGTGCTCACCCTCGACCGCGGCACGACGTCGGGGCTGCT
>JARROU010000330.1:0-1282 GCA_037383585.1 Campylobacterales bacterium
ATCGCTCTGAACACGCCGTGACCGCTCCTGATTCTGAACGGGCAGCTGTGAAAACCCTCAGGATTCCGTGCAGGGTTTTGAGAGGTGCCCTTACGGAAGTTTAACCAATAAGGCATTAAAATAGCACTCACTATACGCATGGATGAGAGGCAATAATGATCGTAGGCATAGAAGGAACCGTCGAGTACAAAGAGCCCACGGCAGTGCACCTGAACGTTTCGGGCCTGATCTACGAGGTCTTCATCTCCCTTCAGACCTACGGGGCCCTCCGCGAGCCGCGCGTCAAGCTGCACACGTCGCACATTATCCGTGAAGACGCGCAGTTGCTGTTCGGCTTTTTCGAGAAAAGCGAAAAGGTGCTGTTCGAGCGGCTGATCAAGATCAACGGCGTCGGGCCGAAAGTCGCGCAGGCGATCTGTTCGACCTTCACGCCGCCGCAGTTCGGGCAGGTGATCGCCGCCAACGACATCGCCCAGCTCAAACGGGTACCGGGGATCGGTCCCAAAAGCGCGGGGCGGATCCTCGTCGAACTGGCCGGCTTCGATACCGAACTGACTACCGCAGCCGGCGCCGTGCCCGCGGCCTCGGGCGAAGCGGCGCTGGCTTTGGAGTCGCTCGGCTTCAAAAAAGAGCAGGTGGCCAAAGCCCTGGCCAAATGCGAAAGCACCGAAACGGCCGCCCTGGTCAAAGAGGCGCTCAAACTACTTCAGAAACTGTAAGGATCACTTTGAAACTAGCGATTTTATTCGGCGGCGCAAGCTTTGAACACGAGATCAGCATTGTCAGTGCCATCACCGTGATGGAAAAACTTCCGCGCTTTGAGCTTTCCTTCGTCTTTTGCGACCAGGACCACACGTTCTACCTGGTCGACCGCGCCAACATGAAAGCCAAGTATTTCGCCTCGGGCGACTACAGGAAAGCGCCGGTGCTGACGCTGATGCAGGGCGGGTTTTTGCAAAAACGCCGCCTGGGGTCGACCGAACACAAACTGCCGGTACTCAACCTGATCCACGGTGCGGACGGGGAAGACGGAACGGTCGCTTCCCTGCTTTCGTTTCACGATGTCCCGTTTATCGGTCCGCGCACGGACGCCTCGGTGCTCAGTTTCGACAAGCGCATGACCAAATGGTTCGCTGCCGGACGCGGGATTAAGACCGTCGCCTATGAAGAGCTGCACGCCTCGGGCGGACGGAACCTTGAGACGCCGATGCCCTGCATTGTCAAGCCCTCACGGCTGGGCAGTTCCATCGGGGTGAGCGTCGTGAAAGACGAGGCTGAACTC
>JARROU010000331.1:0-1273 GCA_037383585.1 Campylobacterales bacterium
GTTTGATCAGCGGATGGGTGATCGTCGTGAAGGTAAAAAGGCAGAACACGCTGTCGTATAAACAGACAGGTTTGTCCTCCAGAGCGGTCATAACGACCAGCAGCGTTTCGATGGGCTGCGGTTCGAGATGGTACGAAGCGAGGAGCCGGTTGCCCTGCATGTAGATGCCCCGCTGCAGCCGCTGTGCACGCAGCGAAGCGATCCGAGCAGAATCGAAAAGCATCGGCCGGGTCAGTTTCGTGACGAACACCGCACTGAAGTTGTGAATCCGCCACATGGCTTCGATGACCTGGGTCGCCAGTTTCATATCGGTTTTGAACCCGAGCAGTTTCCGTACCTTGGGAAGATGTTCTAGGATGAGCTGGTCGTTTTGTTTGCCCGTGACGAGGTGCAGGGCGCTTCGAACCCGGAAGATCAGCTCCAGGGCAATGCGGTAGGGACGGTAGGACTCTTCGGAAAAGACGGTGCCGCTGAGCTCTTTGAGGTTGGAGACGTCGTAGCGCGTTTTGGCGATCCAGTAGAGCATCTGGGCATCGCGCAGGCCGCCGACCCCCTCTTTGATGTTCGGCTGCATTGAAACGGGGTATTTTTCGCGCCGCTCTTCCGCTTCGGCGATTTTGGCCAGGATAAAACGTTCCGGTTCGTGACGGCGGATCCGGCCCAGTTCCCGCTGCGTGGCATGCCAGGTGAAATTCGAACCGACGATAAAGCGCGCCTCCATCATGGCCGTGCGGATGGTGATGTCCTCGTCGGCGGACTCAAAGAGTTCGGACACTTTGTGGACGCGGTGGCCGAGTTTCAGACCCGCGTCCCAGGCCAGGTAGAGGAACTTTTCGATAATCGCTTCGGTATTGTAGCCTTCCAGCGGCTCGTAAACGATCATCAGGTCGATGTCGCTGTGCACGCAGAGCTGTTCGCGTCCGTAGCTGCCCAGCGCCATCAGGGAGACGGGGATGGCATTGCGCATCGGGAGGTAGTTGCCGAACATGCGGCGCAGCACGGTCTTGTACATCTGGGAGATGAACTGGTCAAGGGCTCTGGTATGGCGGACAAGGAAATCTTTTCCCTGGGTCTGTTCAAACACCACCGGCAGGGAATCCAGGTAGACGCTGATGGCCTGCTTGAACCGTTTTGAAATCTCAAAATCGCTGGCATTGTTCTCGATCAATGTTTCAATGTCTTCAACGAGTGTCTTCACGGGGATGGGTCCTCTGATAGATTCTTATTATTATATTGTCTTTAGGCTTTAGGGGCGCTCATCTGGGTATAATGC
>JARROU010000332.1:0-1270 GCA_037383585.1 Campylobacterales bacterium
GGTTCTTATGACGAAAAAAGGGCGGTCCGTTTTTTATTCGGCGAACGATGAAGTGGCCATACTGAAAGGGTGATCGGAAGCGGTCCCTTCACGGGGCTACAGCCTAATGAGCACCACGCCTGAGCAGCTGAAGGAGAAGCTTGCCGATGCCTCCTCGTCGTACGGTTATGTCTATTACGGCTCCCGCCTGAAAAGCGAACGAAGCCGTTATATTGCAACGGGAAGAATCATGGTGCAGCTTGACCCCGGCGTTCCCGTCAGCAGTTTAGCTTCTGCAAAGCATCTCACCGTGGTGAAGCCCGTTAATGCGAAGCTCGGGATTTTTCTGCTGGAGCCGTCTTCCCGCCTCGACCTCGTGCAGCAGTGCAACGAGCTCAACACGATGCCACAGGTGAAATACGCCTCCCCCGAATGGATCCGGCCGGTCCTGCTGCGCTGAGGCCGGAAAGATTACTCCTGCATCGTTTCATAAATGTGCAGAAAATCGTCGAGGTTTTCGAAAAAGAGGTCGACGAGCATCGGGTCGAAGTGCTTGCCGCGCTCGCGTTTGAAATAGTCGAAGATCTCTTCTAGCGGCCACGCTTTTTTGTAGACCCGGTCGTGTCCGAGCGCGTCGAAGGCATCGGCCAGGGCCAGGATGCGCCCGCTGATGGGGATCGCTTCGCCCTGGAGTCCCCGGGGGTAGCCGGTTCCGTCCCATTTTTCATGGTGCGTATGGGCCAGCTCCGCCGACATCCTCAGCAGCGGGCGGCTGGAGTGCTTGAGCAGCTCGTAGCCGAGCACGGCGTGACTTTTCATGAGCTCGTACTCTTTTTGTGTCAGCGTGCCCGGTTTTTTCAGGATGCTGTCGGGGATGGCCACCTTGCCGATGTCGTGCATCGGGCTGGCGTCCTTGATGAGGTTGGCCTCTTCTTCGCTCACGCCGGAAAGCTTTGCCAGGTGGTAGGCGTATTCGGCGACGCGCCGCACATGCATGGCCGTTTCCTCGGAGCGGCTTTCCCCGATGGAGCCCATCGTAAAGAGAACCTCTTTCTGGGTCGTGGCGATCTCTTCGTTGAGCTGGCTGATCTCGGTGATGTCGTGCATGACGTAGAGGTACTCTATGAGCTCTCCTCCCAGGTTCATCACAGGGTAGATCAGGGTGTCGACGATGTATTTTGTGCCGTCCTTGGCGTGGTTGGTCAGGACCTTGTTGACGGCCTGGTCCCCTTCGGGTCTGAAACCGGATGTACCGGAGGAGAGCGAAGGACAGAGGATGTCGCGGCTGTTC
>JARROU010000333.1:0-1245 GCA_037383585.1 Campylobacterales bacterium
CGAAAAGCGAGAGCAGCTCGTCTTTTTGCAGCAGGAAGTCCGGGTTCGAGTCCGGTTTCTCGTTTCCCTCATCGGTCATGTAGGTTTCGACGATCATGATCCCGCCGGGTTTCAGCGCCGCCTTGGAGCGTTCGATCAGGTCGCGGTCGAGGAAGTTCGTTTTGACGATCAGGTCGTACGCCCCCGCTTCGGGAGCGAAGGTATCGAGGTCGGCCTCGATGATGTTGATCTGGTCCGGGCCGGCCTTTTCGCGCAGCGCTTCCAGGGCCACGGTGGAGATGTCGACCGCGTCGACGTCAAAACCTTTGTCGGCCAGAAAGAGGCTGTGCCGCCCGCCGCCGCAGGCGAGGTCGAGCGCGTGTTTGCCCGGTGCTTCTGCGTAAAAACCGCTGACCAGATCGCTGGGCGGACGTTTGGCAAGAAGTTCTTCCGTCTCGGTGTATTTTTTGTCCCATTTCTCTTTGTCTTTGAGTGACAATCCGTCTCCTTTTGTGCGTGCAGTTGGTGCGCCTGCTCCGGGCGCTTTGGAAGCGGGTTATTATAACGGAGATTCGGCCTCCATGGAAGCTTAACCCCCGTGTCAAGCCGCTTTGTCTATACTGGGTATAACAAAGGAGACGCGAGGGTGCCATCGACCAGTCGTTTTGGCATATCTACCCGGACGAGAACGAAAAGCTCCACCCCGACGACCGGGAAAACCCCGTCTGGAACGAAACCTCGGAGCGCCCGAGCGAATCGTCAAAATAGGAAGGCACGTATCATCTGACCCGGTACCCCGCATGGCATTCCACGCAGGCCGATGTCACTTCGGGGAGCGCTTCGTAGGCCGCTTCGGCATCCCTTTCTTTCGCAACGCGTGCAAAACGGCTCGCGGCGCTGTGCATGTTGAAGCCCGCCTGGCGCATCCCCGGGGGCATGTACTTGGCCAGATCCGCCGTGCCGTGCGCATGGCGCGCACCCAGTCCGAGGCGGTGCTCCGCGATGTCGGCCGCCTTGTCCAGTTCGTCGTAGGCCAGGCACTCCAGGATCTCGTTGAGCGCGGCCATGTGGTCGCGCATGTTTGACAGCATTTTGAGCTGCAGCGTCTCGGGGAACTTGACGAACAGTCTCGTCTCCGTTTCCGCCGCGGAGAGACTGCCTGCACACAGGCAGAACGTCACGGCTAGGGTGGTCAGCCTTTTTTTCATGTTTTTCTCCTTTTTACTTTCTGGCATTTGAATCAGCGGGTGACCCGGTTCAAAAAAT
>JARROU010000334.1:0-1205 GCA_037383585.1 Campylobacterales bacterium
ATGCGCCGCTGGCGAAAGAGCCCGAACCGGCGCGTATCAAATGTCGCCAGTACAATCAGCAATACGATCAGCCATCCCCCAAAGAGCAGCCCGACACCCGAAAGTATCAGATCAAACGTGCGTTTCATCAGTGCACCGGCCCGGCTCAATCCCGCGCGTTTCATATTTTCAGACGGAAGATTCTGACCCACGGGTTCGAAATCACCGGTTCGAACAGCGTTTCGTCGTATTTTCCGAATACGAACATCTGAACATAGGTCGAACGCAGCATCTTCTCATCCACGAGCAGGAACTTTCCGTAACTGGCCATATAGACCAGCGAAAGCGCCCCGTCCATGCGCAGCGGCTGCTGGTCGAACGTCACCGAACCGTCCCTTTGAACGTTGACGCGGTACATCGCCCGCAGCGGGACTTCCCGCTGGCCGAGCCGCACCGTGCCTTTTTGCTTGTCAACGACAATGCCCCGTCCCAGATTAATCTGTCCCGCGCTGTCCTGGAAACGCGCGGTCGCATAGAAAAACGGCTGGCTGTACTGCTGTCCGCTTGTCAGGTCAAGGTTGCTGAACACCGAGACCGTGGGGAAGATGTCCATCATCCTGTATGGCAGATACAGGTAGACGTCACGGGTTGCAGGCGGTACTGTCGCCTCTCCGTATTTCAACGTCTCCAGGAACGCATTCGGATCAAGCTGATCGGGCTTTTTGTTTTTGAACACGGTGTCAGCGATCTTTTTATAGTCTGACTCCACATAGGTCTCGACTGCGATTCGGCTCAGACGAGCCGCTTCAAGCTGCGAATCCGTCATCAGGATTTCAGAAACAATGAAATTGTCATGGTGGTGCTTGGCCCCGTCGATGATGGTATTTTTGTGGCCGTAGTACCAGATCGGGTACCCGTAGTCCCACCATGTAAGCACATAATCTTTTTGCGTTCCGATCTTCGAGAGACGGTCCAGCGACGCCACCTCCTGCTTCGTAAAGACGGTCGGCACCTTGTAGCCCAGAATATGCGTAATGTTCGGATAGAGCATGGCGCCGGTCAACAGTGCCACAACGCCAATGCGTGCCGCTTTTAGCTCGATCCATTGTGCGGCCGCATAAAAAAGATACACGGCGCTCAAAGCCGCCACCGGTACCGCATAGACAGTAAAGCGCAACCCACCCCACAGCGAAAAGACACCGATGCCGATCAGCGGCAGTGCCAGC
>JARROU010000335.1:0-1190 GCA_037383585.1 Campylobacterales bacterium
GTCGTCATGCCACAATCGATTTTCAGCGCCATCGAGTCCGGAGACCTTGCCACTCTGGAACGGATTCTGGACGGCGGTGTATCACCGCTTGTCAAAAACGAGAAGGGGGAGCATCCGCTGTCGCGCATCGCTGCCTTGATCAAGCAGTGCTTCAATACCGAAAAGTTCGAGGAAGAGGATCTTTACAAGAAAATGGCCGCGATGCTGATCGTCCACGGCGCGCCCGCCGATGATCTGAAGCATGCGTTCGGCGAGGTGAGCAATCTGCACCGCTTCGTCTGTCAGTACGCTGTCGATCTTGCCGTGTCAAAGCGCAAACCCGCCAGCGTCGCCGCGCTGATCCGGGACAGGACGCTCTGGTTTCAAAACGATGACGAACGGCTCGAAGCGGACTTTATGTACGCCGTTGAAAAGGGGGACAAAGCGCGCGTCGATGCGATGTTTGAAAAAGGCCTTGTCCATTGCGCCTTCGAACAGTAATAGCGGATAATAATCAATGCAACTTCGCCGCATTCGTATGAAATATGCTATACTTGTACAAATTATTGAACAAGGAGGCCGTATGACCGTCATGAGCTACAGCGAAGTGCGCAACCACCTGAAAACCGTACTCGACAACGTCGTCAAAGACGCCGACTACACCGTCGTCACCCGCCGGGATGCCGAAGACGCCGTCATCATGTCCTTGGACTATTTCGAAGGGTTGATGGAAACGGTTCATCTGCTCAAATCCCCGGCGAACGCCGCGCATCTTGCCGAATCCATCGCCCAGTACCGTGAAGGGAAAACGTCCGAAAAAGACCTAATCGATGCCTAAGCGCAAACTGGCCTGGACCGATGCCGCGTGGGAAAGCTATGTCTACTGGCAGACACAGGACAAAAAAACGCTAAAAAGGATCAACAGGCTCATCGAAGACACGCTTCGCGACCCGTTTGACGGCATCGGCAAACCCGAAGCCCTCAAAGAGAACCTCTCAGGCTTTTATTCACGCAGAATCGATGATACGAACCGGCTCGTCTACGCCGTGGATGACGACCACTTAACCATCATTTCCTGCCGCTATCATTATTGAACCAGCCGTTCAGCAGGGCTTCCAGCCGCCGTTGTCGTCTGGGATACCGATAAAATAGAGAATATTGGTCAGCAGGCCCCTGCTGTCGTACTGAGGGCATCAATGCAACCGCCGTTC
>JARROU010000336.1:0-2108 GCA_037383585.1 Campylobacterales bacterium
TTTGTGCTCTCTGCCGGCATAGAGGTCTGCAAGCTTTCCCATACACGGATTATATCCTCATATAACATCAATGGTTACTTAAAAAATACGCCTACCTCTATTTCAGTGCGTTTGCGTCAGAACGAACCCATCAGGATCGCGTAGAGAAAATAGATCGCGATTGCGATCATAAATGCGAGCAGAATCCAGTTTCGCTTGCTTGACGAGAGCGGTTTCTCGTAATCGCTCATGTCATCGAGCTCCGGTTCATGTTCGTCGAGTTCGGATACGGGTTTTTCAGCCATTTTGTCCTCCTTTTGCCAGCGTTCTTTGCGCTTAACTGAACATATTACGCCTGATAATATTATAATCTCCTTATAAGCTCACCGGCTGTGAAGCGGAACCTCGGCTAGAACTCTTCGTAGGAAAGCTCGTAGTGGAACTCGGAAAAATTGCGCTCGAGCATCCGCTCGATCTTGTCGCGGTACTGTGCGGCGCTGCGCGAATCGGGCGTAAGGAAGACCAGGGCGATGTCCGCCTCTTTCGGGTACTCCCCGCTGACGTCCATCACGGAAACGTTGAAAGAGGCGGACATCGCCCTGGTCTTCCTTACGCCCGATTCGCGCAGCGCCGCGCAGTACCGCGACAAGATCGAGCGGATGCTCGAGCGCAATTTCTCCGAGTTCCACTACGAGCTTTCCTACGAAGAGTTCTAGCCGAGGTTATGACGTCTATGCGACGGCGCGCAGAGAGGAAGACGTCCTGCGCCTGATCGACGAGGGGCTCAACGCCCACCGGCTCGACGTCACCGACCCCGACAGCATCGACGCCGCCCTGGCGTGGGTGCTGGAACAGACGGGCGGCACGCTCTACGCGCTGTTCAACAACGCCGGCTACGGCCAGCCCGGTGCGCTCGAGGACGTGCCGACGTTTGCCCTGCGCGAACAGTTCGAAACGAACGTCTTGGGGCTGCACGAACTCACCCGCCGTGTCCTGCCGCTCATGCGTGCGCAGGGCTACGGGCGCATCCTGCAGCACAGCTCCGTGCTCGGGCTCGTGTCGCTGCGGTTCCGGGGCGCGTACAACGCGAGCAAGTACGCCATCGAAGGACTGTGCGATACGCTGCGGCTGGAGCTGGAGGGCACGGGCGTCCATGTCGTGACGCTCAACACCGGTCCCGTCCGCTCGAAGTTCCGCGACAACGCCATCATAATGTTCGAACGCAACATCGATGCCGAACGGAGCCGGTTCCAAGAAGCGTACCAAGAAGAGGTCTACAAGCGCAAGCAGAACAAAGAGGAAAAAGACCGCTTTACGCGCGACGCCGACGCCGTCATCGAGAAAGTCGTCCACGCGCTGGAGTCAAAGCGCCCCGCCCCGCGCTACCACATCACCTCCGCGACGGTGATGCTCGCCGCATTAAAACGGCTACTGCCGACCGCGCTGCTTGACCGGATTTTGATAAAAATCTAGGGGACGGAGTGATGAGTTCGGCCTCCGGCCTTATGGGGTGATGGGATGGTCGCCCACCCAAAACCCAAAACCTAAAAATCCAGTAACCCTTTTTCCAGGGCGTTTTCCGCGGCACGTATTCCCGCCTCGTAGGCCGCGTCGAACTGCGACATGTCGAAGATATTGATCTCGGCGCACCCTTCGACCTCGATGTAGGCGTCGCAAAAGAGCTTTGAAGCATTGATGTTGGCCGCCATCATCAGGATCAGCGTGCGGTGTCGAAATAGTGGATCCTCCCCGCCGTCAGATCGGTCGCGGCAATGACGCATTCGGTACGGAGATCTTCGAGGTAGGAGACGGAAAGGTGCTTTTTCAGCAGGGCCTCGATCCCTTCGAGCGAAAACATCCCTCCCCGGCGGAAATAGCGCACGAGGTCGATGCGGCGCAGAGAACGGAAAATCTCCATGACTTCCCTCGGAGCGTAGCCGTCGCACAGCAGCACCGCCGCCAGCGCCCCGCCGCTGCTGCCCGAAATAACGTCGACCGTAAAGCCTTCGCGCCGCAGGACGTCGATGACGCCCAGGTGCGCAACGGCGCGCACCCCGCCGCCGCTGAGTGCAAGCGCCACTCTTTTTGGTGATGGGGTAACGGGGTGATGGGGTGATGGGGCGCTTCGC
>JARROU010000337.1:0-1179 GCA_037383585.1 Campylobacterales bacterium
CGGTATCGATGTCCGTCACCAGCCGCGCGCTTACCCCGCCGCCGCCGAGCGCTTCGTATTCGGAGACGGAGACGTGGCGCAGGTGCTCCAAGATGCGCTTGCGGATCGTAAAAACAAGGTGCTTGGAAATGATCGTAAACAGGCGGGACTGGAAGACGTTCGCGACGACGAAGAGCGCCCGAAGGAACAGCGTCGTCATCAGGACGATGACGATGTAGCCCCACGGCTGCCCCGGGGCAAACAGCGTGTCGATCAGATGGGTCAGCTGTGCGGGCTTTTGGAGCAGCACCTGGTCGACGAGCAGCGGGAACAGCAGCGGTACAGGCAGCGAGATCGCGACCGCCAGCACGGCGACCGCCTGCCCCAGAGCAATGCGGCGTCGAAAAGGTTTCGTATCGCGCAGCAGCGTGCGCCATGTCATTTGTTGCATGCAGGATTATAAAACAAAAAGGGTATGGCGAACGTAAAGAAGGCGGCCCGGAAGCCGCCCTTCAGACGTTGCGCAGCACACGGCCGCTGCGTTTTTCAAAAGCGGCGGCCGTTTCGGCAGAACGTTACTTCGTTTTCACGTGCAGGACCGGTTTGAGCGTCCAGCCGCCGTTGCCCCTGGAATGGACGGACCGGTTCGCGTCGAAATCGATCGTCATCGTCATGTTGCCGTCGGCGGCCATGAGAAAGTTGTGGTTTTCCTTGATCACCATGCTCGGCACGTCCAGCTCGCTGGCGTTGCCGTCAATGACGACGTAGTTGCCGTATGCATGCAGCGCCGTATCGTTGCTCTCGGCGGCAAGGTAAAGCCGCATCTGCGTGTATTTTGCCGCGGGGATCGTCGCGATGCCGATCTGGGTGAGATTGCCGTCGCGCAGCTTCAGCAGATCGTAGGTGCCGTTGACGTCGGCCACCGTGATCCAGCTGGAGTTGGACTCGTTGTTTTCATCCGCACGGTGGACGTCGACATGGTCGATCGTCACATAGACCGCGTCAAAATCGACGGGGGCGTCCGTCAGGTTCACCCCGAGAATACCGGTGTCGGACGAACCGCCCCCGCACCCGGCGATGCCCAGGCCCAGCAACAGCGCGGCAAGGCCGCTTGCGTACATGCGTTTCATGTTGTCTCCTTGTTCATGTGGGTCGTAGCATTCATCTTATCGAAAGAAGGAAAACGGCAAAAGTAAAAAA
>JARROU010000338.1:0-1173 GCA_037383585.1 Campylobacterales bacterium
CGGAATACGATTTCCTGTACCAGCGCGGAAAGCGGAGGGTAGAGGAAGAGGATCATCAGCCATAGATTCATAAAACTGCATCATAGCTGAAGAGTGTCTTGGAATGATTACAGAGGGCGGAGCCTTCGCGGTGCGATGAGCGCTCTTAGTAGTTGACGGCGACTTTGTAGGTCGGATCGCTCTCTTCATAGGTACAGTGCGGGCCGGCGGCTTTGAGGAGCTTCTTGCAGTCCTCGCTGAGGTGGCGCAGCGTCAGCTGTTTGCCGGCGTCTTCGTATTTTCGCGTCAGCGTATCGATCGCCTCGACCCCTGAGCTGTCCATGACGCGGGCGTTGTTGAAGTCGATGACGACGCGCGGCGGATCCTGGTCGATCGTAAAGGTATCGAAAAAACTTGTGACGGATCCGAAGAAGAGGGGACCGTCGAGTTCGTAGACTTTCGTTCCGTCCGCTTCGACGCCACTGCGGGCGTAGATGCGGGCATGTTTCCACGCAAAGACGAGCGCGGAGATAACGACGCCCGCAATGACGGCGATGGCCAGGTCCTCGACAATCGTGATGATGGTCACGGCAACCATGACGAAAGCGTCCGAGCGCGGCATATGCTTAAGATGGCTGAAACTGCTCCATTCGAAGGTGCCGATGCTGACCATGAACATGATGCCGACCAAAACGGCGATCGGGATGATGTTGAGCACATCGGTCAGTGATGCGACGAGTACCATCAGCCCGATGGCGGCGGTAACGCCCGAAAGGCGTCCGAGGCCACCCGAGGTGTAGTTGATGATCGACTGGCCGATCATCGCACAGCCGGGCATCCCACCGAAGAGGCCGCAGGTCATGTTCCCGGTCCCCAGTGCGATACACTCCTGGTTGCCGCTGCCGCGTTTCCCGCTCATCTCGTCGAGCACGGCCAGGGTCAGCAGCGATTCGATCAGGCCGACGAGTGCCATGATGATGCTGTAGGGAAGGACCGTCAGGATGGCATCGTAGCTGAGAATGAGATCGGGAATATGGAAAGAGGGCAGTTCGCCCTTGAACGCTGAGAGGTTCGCCATATCGCCGACCGTCCCGGTCTGAAGACCGAAGAAGTAGGCGACCAAAGTCAGGGAAACGATCGCGACCAGGCCGGCCGGAATCGCTTTTGTGTAGCGCGGCAGCAGGAACATGATCG
>JARROU010000339.1:0-2092 GCA_037383585.1 Campylobacterales bacterium
AGTTCAGGAAAATGTCGTTGGGACGGACGTCGAACTCGGCGAAAAAGGGGAAGGTCGCATTCTCGATGAACAGCGCGACGAGCAGGAGCACGAGCAGGTAGGCGCGCACGACATTGCGTGCGGCCCCGCCGAGCGCTTTGGGCACCGTGAAGAGCAGGATGACCGGCACGGCGAGGATGATGCACGCAACGATGGTGTCCATCTGAAGCCCCAGCACGAAGCCGTACCAGTGGTCGACGCCGGCCTCGGTGATGCGGTCGTAATTGAGGGCGAAAAGCAGGGCCCTTCCGATAAAGAAGATCGCGATAAAGAGCAGGTAGATGCCGGCGAGTTCGCGCAGCGTCGCAAAAAAAGCCTGCCGTGTTGAAAGCGGATGGTTCATCTGACAAAGTTCCTAATAATGTTTTGGAAATGGAATTGTACCCGATTCGTATGAACGGAGCCGAATTTTTCTGTTTAATGATGATTATATCAATATATCTTGATATTGTTGCCGAAACCCGTTACAATGCTGACAAAACAGTCCGAAGGAAGGGCTCATGCCGAAAAAACGCGTTTTGATCCTCTGCACGGGAAACAGCTGCCGTTCCATCATGGCCGAGGCGCTCGTCAACGCCCGCCTGGGGGAGTGCGCAGAGGCCGAGAGTTCCGGCGTCGCCGCCAGCGGGCAGGTGAACCCGAACGCGGAGGCGCTTCTGAAGGCGCGCGGCCTGTGGCGCGAGGACTACCGATCCAAGGTCATCGACGAGGTACTGGACAACCCGTTCGACCTTGTCGTGACCGTCTGCGACCACGCGAAAGAGACCTGCCCGATGTTCCCCAAGGCGGTCAAAACGATCCACGTCGGCTTCGAGGATCCCAGCGGCAAGGCGGAGGAGGAGTACGCGAAGACGCTCGATCTGATCGAGGCGGAACTTCTTCCCGTCATCGAAAAAGAACTCTGTAAAGGATAAACAGTGGAAAAAACAGTGAAAAAAGCGGAAGTCACGAAAGGACTCAGCGGCATCAAGGTCGCGTTCAGCGGCGGCGTCGAAAAACAGAGCGTCGTTTCCATGGTGGAGCGCTGCCAGGGCGGCCAGTGCGACTGCATGAGCGACGAGGCGAAAAAGAAGATCGAGGGGCTTGAAGTCGCCGGGGAAAACGGCAGCGTGGAGCTGAACTTCCTTTTTTACTGTAGAATGCGGCCATTGAAAAGGCCGCAGTATGTATGACTCCGTTGCACGCAGCGTAAGAATCTCCCTACTGATGCTGGCGACGATGGGCGTGATGTCCGGGATTGCCATCGTGGCGGACCTGCCTTTGATCAGCCACCACTTTGCCGGCATCGCGCACATCGAATTCCTCTCCAAGCTGCTGCTGACGGTCCCTTCCCTGGTCATCGCGCTCGTCGCGCCCTTCGCGGGAATGATTATCGACCGGTACGGGCGTCTTCGGCCGCTTTATACCGGGGTCGTGCTCTTCGTTATCGGCGGCAGCTCCGGCTTCTACCTGGAACATTTCTACGCCATTCTCGCCGGGCGTGCCCTGCTGGGCTTCTCCGTCGCCCTGATCATGACCGCCTCCACGGCGCTCATCGGCGATTACTTTGACAATCGGGGGCGGCACCGCTTCATGTCGATGCAGGGGATGGCCGTCGGGCTGGGCGGGATCGTCTTCATCCTCTCGGGCGGCTACCTGGCGCAGCTGGGTTGGGACTATCCGTTTGTCATCTATCTGCTGCCGATCCTTTTCCTGCCGCTGCTGCTGCGCGCGCTGTACGAGCCGAACCGGCTGCATACGCATGTTCATGACGAGGAGGCGGTCTCGCCGAAACTGCTGCCGGTCTACCTCAGCGGCTTTTTTTCGATGCTGTTGTTTTACATGCTGCCGACGCAGATGCCCTACCTCGTCGTGGATGAACTGCACGGCACCCCGAGCAGCATCGGCCATTTCGTCGCTTTCGCGCTGCTCGTCAACGCCCTGACCTCGCGGCAGTACGCCCGGATCAAGGCGCGCTTCGGCTACGCGCAGATCTTCGTCTTCATCTACCTGTTTTTCGGCACCGGCCTGCTGGTGATGTCGCTGGTCACCGCCCCGCATCAGCTCTTTTTCG
>JARROU010000340.1:0-1145 GCA_037383585.1 Campylobacterales bacterium
GCACAGAACGCATGGGTGGTCGAAAACGGCGCCTATACAGGCGAGATCGGAACGGAGCAGCTCGATGAGTTCGGCATCAGGACGATTCTCATCGGCCACTCCGAGCGCCGCCATATCCTCGGCGAATCGCAGGAGCTGATCGCGGAGAAGTTCGCTTTTTTCAAAGAAAAAGGCTACCGCATCGTCTACTGCATCGGGGAACCGCTTGAGGTGCGCGACGCCGGTTCCGAGGCGCTGATGGCCTACCTAGAAGCGCAGCTCGAGGGGATCGACCTCTCCTACGAGGGGCTGGTGATCGCCTATGAGCCGGTCTGGGCGATCGGCAGCGGCCGGGTGCCGAGCGAGCACGAGATCGAGCTGATCCACGGCGCGTTGGCGAAAATGACGGCGGCGCCGCTGCTGTACGGCGGCAGCGTCAAGACGGGCAACGCCGCCGCCATTCTGGCGCTGAAGCACGTCGACGGTGCCCTGATCGGCAGCGGCGCGCTCGACGCCGGCGACTTTTGCAAAATCATCGCGACAGCGAAACAAATCAAGACACAGGAGGTTTAACATGTTGATGAAAGGGAAAAAGGGGCTGATCGTCGGACTGGCCAATGACAAATCGATTGCATACGGGATCGCGAAAGCGTGCCATGAACAGGGAGCGGAACTGGCGTTCACCTACCTCAACGATGCGCTCAAAAAGCGCGTGGAGCCGATCGCGGAATCGTTCGGTTCGGACAAAGTCTACGAGCTCGACGTTTCCAACCCGGATCACATGGACGCGATCGCGGGCCTGGTCGAAAAAGACATGGGCAAGATCGACTTCCTGGTCCACTCCGTCGCCTTCGCTCCGAAAGAGGCGCTGACGGGCAGCTTCATGGAGACGAGCAAAAGCGCGTTCAACATCGCGATGGAGATCTCCGTCTACTCGTTCATCGACCTGACGAACAAATTGCAGCCGGTACTGAGCGATGACGCATCCATCCTGACGCTGAGCTACCTCGGCGGACCGAAATACGTCGCCAACTACAACGTCATGGGTGTCGCCAAGGCGGCGCTGGAGTCGACAGTGCGCTACATGGCCGTCGACCTGGGGACGAAGGGGCAGCGCGTCAACGCGATCAGCGCCGGGCCGATCAAGACACTGGCCGCTGCGGGCA
>JARROU010000341.1:0-1138 GCA_037383585.1 Campylobacterales bacterium
TAGCCGAAAGAGCGTTCAAGCGTTACGAAAAAAGAGGGCTCGTACGGGATCACAGGGACCGCCCCTTTCTCATTGCCCTTCAGCAGCTGCGCCGCGTCGCTGCCGCGGCTCAGGTCGATGTAGCTCAGCCCCGTAATCCCCTGTGCTTTGAGCTTCGCCACGGTATCGGTCTTGATCGGGGTCGTTTTCCAGACATCGATCAGCACCTCGATCTTCTCGATGTTGTTGGGACTGATGCGGATCTTGCGCACCTTGCCGACGGTCACCCCCCTGAACTTGACCGGCGAATCGACGTTCAGGCCCGATACGGACTCGCTGAACTCGACCCGGTACGACTGCACCTCATCCTCTTTCGCCGGCTCCAGCATCCAAATGACAAAAAAAGCCATCAGTGCCAGCGACAACAGGACAAAGACGCCGACGAGCGTGTAATTCGTCTTGGCATTCACGAAACGTCACCTCCAAAAAAAGTACGGATAAAGGGGCTCTGCACCCGCTTCACTTCCGCCAGGCTTCCTTCGGCGGCGATGCGCCGCTCGTCGATGATCGCCATCCGGTCCAGGATGTTTTCGATCGAAGCGAGATCGTGGGTGACCATGACCACGGTTAATTGTAGCATGTCGCGCAGTTTTCTGATCAGCGCATTAAACTCGCGTGCCGAGATGGGGTCCAGCCCCGAGGTCGGTTCATCAAGGAACAGCAGCGGCGGATCCAGGGCCAGCGCGCGTGCCAGCGCCACCTTCTTCCGCATCCCGCCGCTGAGCTGGGAGGGGTAGAGCCCGCCGTCCTTTTGGGAAAGCCCGACGATGTCCAGTTTGAAAGCGACGATCTCATCAATGAGCCGGGCAGGCAGATCCGTATACTCTTTGAGCATCACGGCGATGTTGTCCGCGACGCTCAGCGACGTGAAGAGGGCATTGGACTGAAAGAGCACGCCCCACTTCTGGCGCAGCTGCTGCGCCGCTTCAAAACGCAGCGACTCCACCGCCTTCCCGAACAGCCGGATCGTACCGCTCTGCACGGGTTCGAGCAGAATGATCTCGCGCATCAGTGTCGATTTGCCGCAACCGCTGGGGCCGAGAAATCCGTAAATCTCTCCCTGCTCAACGTGCAAGGAAACGTGATCGTGCACGAGCCG
>JARROU010000342.1:0-1112 GCA_037383585.1 Campylobacterales bacterium
GCTGGTCTCCGGCGCCATCGGAGAAGAACTGGCCGCCGCCTTCCTGGGATTCAAGGTCGTCGCCGGCGAGCTCCCCGACCTCGACGGTATCCTTGAGGGCAGCGTCACCGCCGTTCCGGACGAACCGACGGCGCTGCACATGCTCAGCACGGCCCTGGCGATGCGCGTCGGTGAGACCACGAGCAGCAAAAAGCTGAACAACCTCATCACCTATACGCTCAAGATGCCGGGTGAATTCGCCGTCATGATCGTTCAGGATCTTCGCGAACGCAATATCGAGCTCGACCACGTCGACAGCTGGACGCTGTGGATGCGAAAATTCAACAATCTGCTGCACTGATGACTTCTGAACAGTTGCTCACCAAGGCCAAGAGCCAGCTCACGATGAAGCACCCCTACTTCGGGATGCTTGCCTCGCGCCTCAAACAGGAGCCCAAAGAGGAGCTCTCGGGCTATGCCAGTAACGGCGTGCGCTTCCTCTTCAACCCCGCCTTTATGGAGCGGCGCAGCGTCGAAGAAGTGATGTTCATCCTCACCAACTGCGTCATGCACCATGTCCTGTCGCACCAGCAGCGGCGGCTGGGGCGCAAGGGGACGCTGTGGCAGCTGGCCACCGACTACGCCATCAACAACCTGCTGCATAAAAACGGCCTGCTCATCCCCCAGGGGGCCAACTACAACGAAGCGTTCGAGGGGATGTACGCCGAAGAGATCTACGACGCGCTCAAAGAGGACTACTACGGCGGCATCGACGACGCTTTCGACGAACAGGACGAACCGCCGCGTCCCGAGATGCCGGGAGGCAGTGGCGGCGGCGACGCGGATGACAGCGCCGCTTTTTCAAATACGGGCGAAACTGAAGACGAACTGGATGCACAGACCGAATCGGAGTGGCAGTACGCCGCTTCGGTGGCCCAGGAAGTCGCGCAACGCAAAAGCGCCATGCCCTCGGGGATGGAACGGCTGGGCAAAAAGGTCAAAGCCGCCGACGTCGACTGGCGTTTCGAGCTTTACAACGCCGTCAACCGCCACATGCGCAACAACTACGCCTTCATGCCGCCGAACAAGAAACATATCTACCGCGGCATCGCTCTGCCCTCGCTGGCCAGCGA
>JARROU010000343.1:0-1101 GCA_037383585.1 Campylobacterales bacterium
GCATGATCATGTCCCAGCTCACCCTCTACGACGTCAATGCGACCCGCGTCCTCTCGACGCAGATCAATTACGACGCCATGCTCTTCGATATCACGCAGCCCCAGGACCGCGAGAACATGATCGTCGCCAACTCGATCGGACCGCAGAACAGCGTGCTGGTCGAAGGCAACAAACTACTGCAAAACGACATCCTGTACGACTGGATCAACTACGCCACGAGCCTGGGGATCGACTACTTCTACCACCTATCGACCCGCACGCCGAGAGAGTACGCCATCCCGATCGAAGGGCATCAGATCGCCTATCCGGTCACCCTCTTCCATCCCGCAGCGTCACGGTTCGAACCCTACCTTCCTGTACTTCCCGAGGAAGAGGAAGATTTTTCAATCTTTGAGGAGTGAAAGCAGTTTTGCCTTTTTCGCTTCGTCCAGACGCCCGACCCTTCCCTCAAGCGTCAGGTAGACGAGTTTGACGCGCATCGTAAAAAGTGTTTCGCCCTCTTTTGAGACGCGCTGGCGCATCTGAAGGGTCGTCCCGCTGATCGACTCCACCTCGGCCGTCACCTCCAGAAGGTCGCCCAGGCGGGCGGATTGTTTGTAATCGGCCTCCAGATGCCGGACGACGAAATGGCCGCCTTCGAACATCGGCGATTCCCCTTTGGAAAAGAAAAGCTCGCTGCGGGCGCGCTCGCAGAACTTCAGATAGTTCGCATAGTAGACGACCCCGCCCATATCCGTATCTTCATAATACACCCGGATGGTCACTGTTTTTCACTTTCGACCGTAAGGTTGTACATCTTTTCGTAATACTCATACGCCATCCGCCCCGAATCGAACTTCGGGATGACATCGGACATCGCCCGTTTCATCATCTGCGTCCACTGTTCCGGATGGTCGTAGTAAAGCGGAATGATCTGATGCTCAAGGATATCCATCAGGTGCTTGTTGTCTTCGTGGTCCTGAACTTCCGTCGGCGTGCTGTGATCAATCTGGGGAATGGTAAAGCAGTTCAGGCCGTCAATGGCGAACTCGGGATGCCAGCCGTCGTTGGTCGAAAAGTGAATCGTACCGTTCATGCTCGCACTCATCCCGCTCGTCCCGC
>JARROU010000344.1:0-1097 GCA_037383585.1 Campylobacterales bacterium
ATCCTCGCTTTCGATCCGAACAAGCTCAAGGAGATGGGCATAATGGAGCTGCTCAGCCCCGTCCGGCAGCAGGGGCTCGAAGCGTTTCTGAACGTCATCTACGGCTACGCCAAAACCTGCCAAGGCCGCTGACATGAAATTCGACGCCCTCAAAGAGAAGATCACCGGAAAACTCAAAGAGATCTACGACCCGGAGATCCCCGTCAACATCTACGACCTTGGGCTGATCTACGGCATCGACTGCGCCAAAGAGAGCGGCGGGGTCACCAAATGCGTCGTGACGATGACCCTCACCTCGGCCACCTGCCCCGTCTCGGAAAGCCTGCTCGACCAGGTGCGCAACATCGGACACCTCATCGAAGACGAGCCCGACCTCGCCGTCGAGGCGAATCTCGTTTTCGACCCGCCGTGGTCACAGGAGAAGATGAGCGACGAAGCGAAGCTGCAGCTGGGGATGCTGTAACGGACCCTCTATCTTTGCTATACTATGCATCAAAGGCAAAGAGAGGGAACCATGGAACCTTTAGACGCTTCACAACTGTATCAGGCCTGCGACACCTCGCTTTTCGACTTCGAGACCACCGAAACCATTGAACCGATCGAAAAAAGCGTCGGGCAGGAGCGGGCCGTCGAAGCCATTGACTTTGCCGCGACCATCCGTCAGGACGGTTACAACCTCTATGCCATGGGACCGTCGGGCACCGGCAAACATACGGCCGTCATGGCCTATCTGCATGAAAAGGCAAAAACCGCCCCCACACCCAGCGACTGGTGCTATGTCAACAATTTCAAGGAGCCGAGGAAGCCCGCTGCGCTGGAACTCCCTCCCGGCAGGGGAATGGCGCTGCGTGCCGACATGGAAGAACTCGTCGACGTCCTTCGCGCAACCCTGCCCGCTGTCTTTGAAAGCGATGAGTACCGCAGTGCCAGGGAACTGATCAGCCAGGAATACACCAAACGGCAAAACGAGATCTTTGCGCACCTCAGCGAAGAGGCCAAAGCGGACAACATCGCCATGCGCAACCCCGCCAGCGGGCGCATCACCTTTGCCCCGATCATCGACGGAAAGGTCCTCAGCGGAGAAGAGTTCCAGGCCC
>JARROU010000345.1:0-1081 GCA_037383585.1 Campylobacterales bacterium
CGGCGTCACCCTGATCGGCGACGCATTCGATGACCGTTTTTTGATGGAGCTGGGCGGATACTATCTTGAAAAGGCCTACCGTGTCTAAGCGCATCGAAATCGCCGTATGCGGTGCGCACATGGGCGGTCTGCCGCTCAACCATCAGCTGACCGAACTGGAAGCAGTTTTCGTCAAAGCGACCAAGACGGCCAAGGGCTACCGCCTGTTTAACGTTCCCGAAAAAGTACCCCCGCGTCCGGGCATGGTGCGCGACACGTCTTGCGACAGCGCACTGGAGCTGGAAGTGTGGTCGATGCCGCTGGAAAACTTCGGGGCATTCATGGTGCAGATCGCGTCGCCGCTGTGCATCGGTACGGTGCTGCTTGAAGACGAAAGCAGCGTCTACGGGTTCCTGTGCGAATCCGATCCGCTCAGAGGGGCGGAGGAGATTACCCGTTTCGGCGGGTGGCGGAACTTTCTCGCATCACAGCAGAAAAACGAAGATGCATGAGCGATAACAAATCTACTTTTTCAGGAGGTGCTAAATATGGTCTGATCAGAATTTATCCTGCATATGTATAAAATATGAGCAGAGCGTTGCTTCAAAAAAATTTTGAAGTTGTTAAAGTAACGAAGACATAAACAAAGTCTATCTACTGATTAGGAGTCTTAATGAAAATCGCAAAAATGAGTTTAGTGTCGGCACTGCTGTTGGGAAGCAGCGCCTACGCATTTGAGAATACGAATGTTAGCGGGGATGCCCGCTTCTTTTATTCTACCATAGATGGCAGTGGAGATGGTAGTAAAGCGGATCTTTTTGGAAAAGACAGCAGCATTGCAGATGCCGGTGTGAACCTTGGTGTGACAACCGAGATCGATGAAACCTTCAAAGCAGGTATCAAAGGCTACGCCGTCACGACATTGGGGCTTGAGAAGCAGATCGCAACCGGCGTCTGGTCCGGTGCGCACTTAGATATGGATACGGGCGACATCGAATATCCGACAACGGGTTGGATCGGCGAAGCGTGGCTGGAAGCGGCGTTCGGTAACACGATCGCAAAAGCAGGCCGCATGGAACTTGATACGCCGCTCGTCTTTACG
>JARROU010000346.1:0-1566 GCA_037383585.1 Campylobacterales bacterium
AGGGGCTCGACGGTACGCCCGACGCTGAAAAAGCACTGGTCTGGTACAAAGCCGCGGCGGACAACGGCCATGTCGATGCCCAGCTGAAGGCGGGGATGCTGCTGCGCGAGAAAGGGAAAAACACCGAGGCGATGCGTTATCTCATCACCGCCGCCCACAACAACCACCCCCAGGCGCAGGAGCTCATCACTTATGTGAGCAACCGGGAACTGGCGGCGACGCTGAACAAGCCTTTCCGCGCTTTGACGGACGAGCAGCAGCGTGTGTTGGTCGAGAAAATGATCGACGAGAAGATCCGTCCGACGCTTGAAGCGGACAGCGGCGGGATCGAACTGCTCAATTACATCCCCGGGGAGACGCCGCAGGTCTGGCTGCACTATCTGGGCGCCTGTTCCGGCTGTCACCTGGGCTCGACGTCTACCGCGGACATGCTGCTGGACCGTTTTGAAGAGCTGATCGACAAAAATGTCGTACTTTATCTGATGTAGGAAAGCACTATGAACAAGATTGCCGCAGTCGTCACCGTCAAAACTAAAACCCCCGTCTGGGCCGGCGTCGGCGAAAAGGTGTTTTTTACCTTTCAGGAAGCCTCGGTCTGCGTCAGCAAGGAGTGCCCGGGGAAGGTCTCCATCGAGAACCGTATCCCCGGCACGCTGAAAAAAGTCCGCAGCAAGGATTCGCTGTGCGAGCTGACGTTTGAGAGCGGCATCGGCACGGTGGTTTCTCTTGTAACGGAACAGGCGTGCCAGGAACTGGGGCTGGAAGAGGGGTGCAGCGCCACGATTCTGCTGCGCGGGGTGGATATCCATCTCGAACCCGATGTGACGCCGATGAACCTGGAGGCGATCCGGAAAACGTCGGGAACGAAACTTGCAAACTAACGATTGACACGCCTGATGAGCAAAGCCCGTCAGGCTGCGCTGGCCGCTGGGGCACTGAAGCTTGCCCCTGACAGGGCAGAGAATCTATTCAATGATGGAGAAACAAATGGCAGTAATGATTACGGATGAGTGCATCAACTGTGACGCGTGTGCGCCGGAGTGCCCGGTCGCGGCGATCCTTGGTGATGACAACGAAAAGAACCCTTATGAGGGCGACCGTTTCTATGTAAAACCGGAGACGTGTGTCGAGTGCGTCGGCCACGCCGATACGCCGCGCTGTGCGGAAGCGTGCCCGACGGAGGGTTCCATCGTCTGGGACATGCCCTATACCACCGATTTTGAAGACTATTTTGCCAGCGGTAATGAGGGCGGCACCTACAAGATCCGCGAGCACAAGAAAAAAGGCCTGATGCTGCCGTCGGTCAAGTCCAAAGAGTTTATGGAAGAGATCGGCATGGACGTGCGCGAAATCCACGCCAACGTCAGTGACAGTTTTTAAGGAACAGACATGAGAATCGCATTCGCTTCATCGACGGGAGAAAAGATCGATCAGCATTTCGGCTGGTCGAAGACCTTTTCTCCCGTCGATGAAGCGAATGCGATTCTCATGTCTGTTCCTTAAAAACTGTCACTGACGTTGGCGTGGATTTCGCGCACGTCCATGCCGATCTCTTCCATAAACTCT
>JARROU010000347.1:0-1067 GCA_037383585.1 Campylobacterales bacterium
CGAGGTTCCGGAACATGCCGGCGTCCGGTTCGGCTACGCGAACATCGAGCACATCGAGCATCTCAACAAAGCGATGCTCTCGGAGGAATTCACGACCGCACGCGAAGGGATCTATGTCTACAGCTGCGGTTCGCGGCGCCAGATGCTCGGCGGCTTTCTCAACGACGAGCTCGCCTACATCAACCAGATCGCACCCACGGCCGGGTTCATCACCTACGGCGAATTTTTTCACGACATGCCAGCTGCCAGAACAACCTGCTCAACATCACGACGACCTTTGTCGTACTTCAGGAAAATGCGCCGACCGAACCGATGACCTTTTCCGACAAAGGCCATAGCAAAGACCACCACGATATCGCGCTCAAAGCCCTGACGACCCTGCTGGAAAAGACCAGCAGCGAGCTCGATGAAAGCATCGTCTACCTCGACCAGTTCAAACGGGCGGTCGAGGAGGCGTCCATCTTTTCAACCGCCGATGCCGACGGCATCATCACCGATGTCAACCCCAACTTCGAGGCCGTTTCGGGGTACCGGAGGGGGGAGCTCGTCGGCGCCCCGTTCAGCCTGCTGCGGATGCCGCAAGTCCCCAAAGCGCTCTTCGAGGAGATGTGGGAGACGATCCGGAGCGGACGGACGTGGAAAGGCCTGCTCAAAAACCGGCACAAAGACGGAAGCACCTACCACGTCATCACCCTCGTTGTCCCGATCCTCCACAAAGACGGCTCGTTCAAAGAGTACATCGCCATCAGCAACGACGTCACGGAACTCGAAGAGTACAAACAGCTGCTCAAGCACGAACTCGATACAACCAGCCAGAACCTCCAGGAGAACCTGCACTATACGGAACAGTACGAAGCGGCGCTGAACCGGACCGTCTCCATCGTCAAAACGGACGCGGAGGGGACGATCATCTACGCCAACGGCGCCTTTTGCGATCTCAGCGGCTACAACACGCAGGAGCTGACCGGACGGAACAGCCGCGAGATTCTCTGTCCTTCGCTTTCCGCCGGCGCGTCCGATTTCAGGCCCGAAGGGGACCAGCCCGTCAACAAGGTCCTGACCAACCA
>JARROU010000348.1:0-1029 GCA_037383585.1 Campylobacterales bacterium
TCCCGCAGCGCTTCGAGCTCGAAGCCTCTTTGGAGAATTTCGGCGACGCTTTTACCTACCTGTACGATCTGAACCGCGAAGACGACTACAACGGTTCCGCGGCCGTACTGACCGTCGATGTCAGCACACGGGGCGCCGACAACAATATTACAACAAACTATACGGAACACTGTTACGCAAAGGAAACCAATATTACGCTTGATGTCCTGGACACCGTACCGGAACCATCGGATGCTCTGACGGAACTCCTTTACTACAACCCTGAAGAAGCAAACGCCACTGCGGACAGCGGCGAAGGAAGCGATCTCCTTTCCGGCGGGGCAATCGCGTCGCCGCTGACGCTCAAAAACCGCACAGCAAGCTTCCCCTCAGATGCACCGGGCGGATCCGGCACCACCCACATCGAATACAAACTCAATTTCGACCGCAAGGTCAACAAACCGGTCAATCCCTTCCGTCTTGGTCTAAAACACGTCAACATACGTGACGCCGAAACCGCTCCCCACAGTGTCACCGGATCGTACGATACGAATGATGCTGCGACCTTCCTCTTCGGCCGGGTCCATGCGCCGCGCTACCGGGTGCCGTGCGGCGATCCGTCAGTGGCATGCACCTCCCCGGCACTGAACATGTACTTCGAGTACTACAGCGACCTCGACAGCAACGTGACCCTGCGACGGACCATTTCCTCCGACGACCAGCGCAGCAAGGACGGCATCGTCTGGTTCAGAAACCCCTCGCACGAGACAGCCGACGGCAACATCACTTCGGTGGCGCAGCGCTACATCGCGCTTTCGCCGATCAGTGAAGAAAGTGTCACCCGCAGCGGAGCGACGGAATCCAGGACTTATCACTACAACAAGACTGAGGGCTACCCGTTCAAAGCCAGCATGAAAATCGATCCAAGCAAATGGCTCATTTACAACCGCTTCGACGAAAACGCGACTTACAACACCTTCGCGCTGGAATTCAGTGCGGGGGCGGGCAAGAAGGTTGGCACGGGTGACCTTGACGATGGGCCGGGCAGCG
>JARROU010000349.1:0-1010 GCA_037383585.1 Campylobacterales bacterium
CGTCTCTGCAGATCCTTCTGATCGCCGCCATCAACGACGCCGTCAAAATGGTCGAAGACAACAAGAAACACTCGGCCATGGGAATGCTTGGCGGAATGAACCCTTTCACCAACAGTTGAACCCGGCCGCTAACCTCCCTTTGTATAAAATCATGTTACCATTTCACTATTAAATTTCCGGAAGATGTATGGAAGAGTTTGAACGCTTTTTGCAGGACAATCTGCCCCGTGCGGAGAGTTTTCACCCGCACTATGATTCGGCGCTGTCGCAGATGCTCACCGCCGGCGGAAAGCGTTTCCGTCCCGCGCTGCTGCTGGGCGTCGTACGCGCGTTCAACCCGCTTCTGATCGACGCGGCGAATCATGCGGCGCTCGCCATAGAGATGCTGCACACCTATTCGCTCATCCACGACGACCTTCCGGCGATGGACGACGCCGACCTGCGGCGCGGCCTCCCGACCCTGCATACGTGTTATGACGAGGTCACGGCGATTCTCGTCGGGGACGCCCTCAACACCCATGCGTTCGAAGTGCTCTCCGAAGCGCCGTTCTCCGACCGTACCCGTGTCCGGCTGATCAATCTCCTCGCCAAAAACGGCGGCAGCGACGGGATGGTGCTCGGACAGGCGATCGACTGTACCTTCGAAAACACGAAGCTGTCGCTCGAAGAGGTGAAGTTCCTGCACACGAACAAAACGGCGAAGCTGATCGCGGCGGCCCTGCAGATGGGGGCAGTCATTGCAGGCCAGAAAGCCCTGGAACAGCCGCTGTACGACTTCGGGATCGACCTGGGGCTGCTGTTCCAGATCCAAGACGACATTCTCGATGTGACCCAGACCTCCGAAGAGGCCGGGAAAACGACGAACAACGACGAAGCGAAAAACAGTTTCGTCACCCTGCTGGGATTGGAAGCTGCCGTGGCGGAAGCGGACAAACTGGCGGCGGATTTGACAAAGAGGCTTGAAAGTTTCGATGAGCGTTTGCGCCGCGAACTTTCATCCATGCTTTTAA
>JARROU010000350.1:0-675 GCA_037383585.1 Campylobacterales bacterium
CCGTTGCCGTCGACGTCTTTCGCGACGGACCAGTACTTCATCTTGTTGCCTTCACTGTACGAGTTGTCTTTCGTATAGTAGTAAAGCTTGATTTTGTCGTCCAGCGTCATCAGTTTCGGCATTTCCCCATTCTGGCCGGATTTGACCGCCTGGGACTGGATAGAGTTGTAAGGCGGGATCACACAGCAGTAGCTCATCTCGAAACCGACACAGTGCATCCCCAGTTCGTAGTTGACGAACGCATTGTATTCGTTTTTAGGATTGTAAGCTTTGACCTTCTTTCCGCCGACTTCCATTTCAGTCGGCTTCAAAAGGGTCATGCTGAAAGGCGGGTTCTTGTCGTAGTCTTTGACAGAAGCCGCAGCACTACTTGACAATACAGTCAAGGCGAGCGCCGCTGTTGCAACAACAGAGACGCCACGTAGTTTTCGATTCATCATGTACTCCTCGGTGGTAGAAATCCCGACAGTGTTGCATTTGTTTTTTTAATTTTACTTTAAAGGTGTAAAACTTAAAAGAACGTGTGACAAAGCTGTGATAAAAATAAGAAATTACTATATTTATGGCTTATGTGACGATTTTGAATTGGTAATACGTGATAAGAAGGTGATGAACGGGGGGATGTTTCTCAGAGAGCATTTTCTCTCTTTTCGGCCGGTTTGAGGAAAGGCTCCG
>JARROU010000350.1:811-1763 GCA_037383585.1 Campylobacterales bacterium
GAGGCGGACCATCGTCGAACCGCACTCGATCGCCAGCTCGAAATCGCCGCTCATGCCCATCGAGCAGGTCTCGGCCCCTTCGAGGCCGTCGAAGATGCGGCGGGTCGTCTCGAAGCTCTTCGTGACCGCGGTCTTGTCGTCGGTGTGCGCACCGATGCTCATGACGCCGCGAAGATCGATGCGGGGACAGGTTTCCGCGATCTGCGCATAGAGGTCCTTCGCTTCTTCGGGCATGACGCCGGATTTCGTCTCCTCTTTGGCGCTGTTGATCTGCAGCAGGCATTCCATGGTTTTGCCTTTGGCTTCCAGGCGCTTGTCCAGCGCCTGGGCCAGTTCGAGCGAATGCAGGGATTGCATCAGGAACGGGTCGAGGTCGATCAGCTGGTTGATCTTGTTTTTCTGGAGGCTGCCGATGAAGTGCCATTCCAGCGGAAGATCCTCTAAGCGTTCCATCTTCGATTTGAGATCCTGCACCCGGTTTTCACCGAACGCGCGCTGGCCGATCTCGTACAGCGATGCCACCGCCTCACTGTCGACGTACTTGCTCACCGCGACAATCTTGACGATGTGATGTTCGCTCACGCGGATCCGGGCTTTCTCGATCCGATCAATGATGTGATCAATATAGATTTTGTATTCTGTCTGTGTCATTGCATCAACCTGTTGATATCGTTATAGAGTCCGAGGCTCATCAATCCAAGTAGTATACCCCATCCCGCGATCGTGAGCTTCATCAAAACCGCCTCGCTCGGCGCTCGGTGCATGACCATCTCGTAAAGATTGAACATGATATGCCCGCCGTCAAGGGCGGGGATCGGCAGGAGGTTCAGCACGCCGAGGTTCACGGAGATGAGTGCCGCAAAGAAAAAGACGGCCATCCAGCCGTTCTCGCTCGCATCGGCCGTGATCTTGACGATGGTGACGACCCCGCCGAGCTCCGAGGTCGGTACGG
>JARROU010000351.1:0-1529 GCA_037383585.1 Campylobacterales bacterium
GTCCGAAAGCGATGCTTTCCTCGGGATACAAGACGGCCGCCGTCCTGCCCGAGCCCCTGGCCGTGCCGTCCGATCTGACCTCGAAACTGCTTGAACGCCGCCCGGACATCCTCGCAGCCGAAGCGCGGCTGCGTTCGGCCAACGCCGCCATCGGCGTCGCAAAGGCGGCCTACTTCCCGACGATCTCTCTGACAGGCACCGCGGGATACAGCAGTACCGAGTTCGACACGCTGGTGAATTCTTCGGCACAGTTCTGGGGGTTCGGACCGTCGCTGTACGTCCCGCTGCTCGATTTCGGCCGGATCAAGAGCAGCATCGAGGAGGCGGAAGCGAAAAAGGACGAAGCGGTCACGGCCTATGCACAGACCGTAAGAACCGCCTTCAAGGAAGTGTATGATGCTCTGGTGAAACTCCGGGCCTCTGAAGAAAAAACGGCGGCCCAGAAAGAGGCGAATACAGCACTGGAAAAGGTACTCACCCTCTCGCAGCGCCGTTTTGACAGCGGCTACGGCACCTATCTCGAAGTCATAGAGGCCAAGCGGGCGCTGCTCGCTTCCCGCCTGGACCTCATCCAGCTCGAAAGTGCGCTGATCACGAATCAGGTCACGCTTTACAAAGCGCTCGGCGGCGGCTGGAAACGCCCTGAGGGGGATGCGGCGGCGCTGTAACCGGAACGCTCAGGACTCCCCGAGCGTTTTTTCGAGCATTTGCGCATCATTGATCATCGTCAAATGCTCAAACCCGTCCGATTCGGATTTCGGCTGGGTCGAAAAGCCTGCCAAAGATCCGCATTTGGGGCATTTGCCCTCATTGAGCAGTGCGAGCTGATCCACGGTGATCTTGGCGTCGCACTCCCGCAAAACGACTCGTTAAGCTGCTGTGCCCAGGCACGGGCGACCCTGAGCGCATTTTCCTTATCATCAAACGTCTTGATCTGGGGCATATTCTGACGCTTCGCGCATCCGCACATTTTTTCGACAACAACGTGGTATTCCATCGGTAATCCTTTTATCTTTTAAAAGAAAATGCATACGGTATTCCCGGAAGAGCATTATGAGATCAGCTCTCATTTATTTATAATTTCTCTTAAACACTGCACGCCTGCCTCAACCATAGAAGGCATCCGGGAACTGACCATGCATTGTGCTATAATCAGAATCGAAACATTGAATCACGATATTAAGTGGGAATAAATGAAGGGTTCTTCCAATCAGGTCATTATCGGTTATATCGGCATAATCATAGCGATCGTGCTTATGATTGTCAGCGGCTCATTCTGGTGGCTGATCGCAGTCTATTTTATGTATGCATTCGCCCATGGGGCCTCCTGCGACCAATGGTTCGATTTCCCCACTTTGAGCCTTTTTGACTCGGCAGTCGGTAACGTCGGGAATGACAGCAGTATTGACGGAAGCGGCAGCAGCGGCGCGGATGCCGGCGGCGACGTCAGCGGTTTCTGAAGTCAGGGCTACGGAGGGGCAGCACGCTCCAAACCGTACATCACAGAACGATTGCCAAACGCTTTTTTT
>JARROU010000352.1:0-1236 GCA_037383585.1 Campylobacterales bacterium
AAATCATGAAATCGAAATCGACCGTTTCACCGCTGCTGAGCACCGTACGGTTCGGTTCGACCGCGGAAACGCGGTTGTCGTACATCACGGTCACGCCAAGCGCTTCAAGGCGCCGGGCCGCGCTGCGCTTCAAATAGGGGTGCATCCCTGCCAGCACCTCCCCGTGCGACGCGATCAGGCGGATATCGATGCCCTCGCACATCATACGGTTTCGACGGAGGAAGCGGCGGCTGTAATCCGCCATTTCTGCGGCGATCTCGACGCCGCTGAGACCCGCGCCCGCCACGACGACGCAAAATCGGCGGCACGGTTCGTCCATCTCGCAGTCCATGCGGGCGTACAGCTCCTGTTCAAACTGCTGGCGGAACTCAAAGGCGCGTTCAAGGCTCTTGACGCCGTGGGCATAGTCGTGCAGGCCGGGGACGGATTCGGGGAAATACGTGCGGCTTCCCATCGCGAGCACAATGTAGTCGTACGCGTATTCCTCTGTGTCGGTCCGGACCCGCTTGCGCTCGAAATCGACGCCGTGCACCTGGGCTTTGACAAACGTGACGTTCTCGTAGCTTTGGCATAAGGCCGGGAGATCGACGGTCACGTCCGTCAGGCTCGCCTGCTGCGCAATGAACGAATAGGCTTCCGTCTGAAGGTAGTGGAACGGATGCTGGTCGATGAGCGTCACGTGCAGATAGGGGTGCGCGCTCAGATGCTGCATCACCCGGATGCCCGCATACCCCCCGCCGACAGGAAGTCGGTCGGCCCGACGGAGCCCTGGATCGCCTGGAACATCGCCTCCCCGTTGCGGTCGAGGAACCAGAGCGCCGGCGTTCCGGGCATCCAGAGTTCGCGCGGCACATAGTCTTCTTCGTCCGTATAGGCAATCACATTGACGAAATGCTTATTGAGCCGCGCGATGACGTCCGGATCGCTGAACGTCGTGGTTTCCAGGTGACGGCACCATTTGCACTGATGGCTCGAGAAAACGAAAAAGATCGGTTTGTCGGCCTTTTTCGCTTTGGCGACGGCCGCGTGATAATCCTTTTCCCACAGGATCTCCTGCCCCAGGAGCAGAGTGGCAGCGCTCAAGAGGAGTAAAACGGTTTTTTTCATTTTCTGATCACTTTCTTGATGATTTCTTTGGCAATCTTCTCCGGCGTTTTTCCAGCGACATCGATGACGATATCGGCCGTCCGAAGATACTGTTTCTCACGTTCGTCGTACAGGGCGCGCGCGCTTTTT
>JARROU010000353.1:0-1163 GCA_037383585.1 Campylobacterales bacterium
TTTTTTTCCAGTAAGTCGTGTGTAACTCTATCCACGATGTAATACCTTTAACGGTAAAGATGCTGTTTTGTTAATATTGTATCATAAAATTCATCGATACGAAGCTGGGAGGTTTTGCCCGAACGCTGAAGCGAAAGCCGGTACGTCTGGCGCGGGTTTTCGGGGTCTTTCAGGATGTAGACTCCGTTGGCTTTAACGTAGTGGCTTCCGCTGTAGAGATCGAATACTTTGGATAGGACATAATCAGAAGACGGGAGCTTAAGTGATGCAAGGGATTGATCATTCTCGAGCGCACTGAGCAAAAGGTTCTTTTGCAGCAGTATGGCTGAGAAATAGGCAGCATTCCGTCGGGCATCCTTTGATTGTTTCAGCATGATGATCGGCACGGCAAGACGATCGATCTTGTCGGCCTGTAGACAGGCAAAGGCATAGAGGGATACATATTTTTCATCCTTCTGGTGCTTCCGCAGTTTTTTTACCCCCTCATTGCAGGCCTGGACGTATCGTCCGTTTTGATACAGCTCATAGAGTCTGCTGCTGTCTGAGGCAGGAAGTAACGGCGACAAAGCCAATAATAGTATCCCCAGGCGTTTCATTCAAACGTTCCTTTTTCCATCTGATCCAGTTTGAATTTTGCCTTGACGTACCTGCTATCCTTATCATAGGTCTTTATGGTCTTGATCGCCAGAACATTTTGATGAAAGTTGCCGATCTGGTAGTAGCGTTTCGCGACAAAAAGACTGAGCACCGGATTCTTGTTCTTTTTAAAACGCGCAATGACGTCCTGGATGTCTTTCATGTCGTTTTCACGCTGGATCATCATTTGACCCGATGCGGGTTGCTGCGTTGCAGCGGGTTCAGGTGCATCTTCATGCACCACAACCTCTTTCGGAATGGCGACGGTCTCCGTCGGGGTATTTCGCGGAGCAATCGATGGGAGGCTGCTCTGTACAGGCGGTTTAGCTTGTACCTGTGGTACAGATACGGGCACTTCTGCTGCTCGGGGTTCCGCTTTGACGGCAGGGGCGGGCTCGGACGGCGTCTCGCTGAAATAATAATTCATGACATCGGATTCGAAATCCTGCATAAAGTTCATTGACGGCGTCAGTTAGAGTGTCTGATGATCCGGCGGAACCGATGGTGCCTGCTGATGCGGGGGCGTC
>JARROU010000354.1:0-1065 GCA_037383585.1 Campylobacterales bacterium
CGTCCTCTTTTCCGGGGAAAAGAGGACGCCTGCGGTGAAGAGCAGACCGGCGATCGCCGTGAACAGCAGCGCTTTCTCCTGGGAAATGATCCGCGGGATCATCGTGACGCCGATGAGGTAGCCGACGACCATGAAAAGCATCGTGTAGGCGGTAAGCGCCGTTGCGTTGCCCAGTCCCAAGCTCTGGCCGTAAAGCCCGATGGTGTCCCCCGCGATGACCTCGATGCCGACGTAAAAGAAGAGGGTGACGGCGCCGAGGACGAGGTGGGGGATGCGCAGAATGGACGCTTCGCGCGACGCGGGCGTCTCCTCGAAGGGCAGTTTCGGCAGGGGGGAGAGGCGAACGAAAACCGCGAGGAGTGCCAGGGCGGAGGCCATGAAGAGGTAGGGCTGGACCAGCTTGCGCGCCAGTTCGTCTTTCGCTTCGGGCGACGTATAGGTCTCGACGGGGGCGGAAAGGTCGGCGAAGAGCAGGGCGGTAAAGAGCAGCGGTGCGAGGACCCCCGCACCTTTGTTAATCAGACCCATGATGCTGATGCGTGCCGCGGCCTCCCAGGAAAAGCCGGTAGTCCGCGCTCTGCGCCGCAGGGATGAAGAGCAGCGCCCCGGCGGACATGATGCCCAGCCCCAGGGCCATCCCGTCCTTGTAGCCCGTGTGTTTCAGCACCGCAGCCATCGGAAAGGCCATCACGGTATAGGCGATGTAGAAGGCGAAGGTGACCAGCAGCGCCTCGAAGGCCGTGAGGTCGCAGACGACTTTGAGAAAGGGGATCAGCGAGCCGTTGAGCCAGGTGACGAAGCCGAAGATAAAAAAGAGGGCACCGAGGATCGCCATCGGCAGAAAGGTTCCTTGTCTGTCAGACATCACTATTCCTTTATTCGCATTTTTACGCGCTGTCTCATTCCCCATCTACCCATCTACCCATCCCCGCGCAGCGTTTCGAGGTATCGGGCGACGGCGTCTTCGTCGTTGGTGTGCGCCAAAACGATGTCGGCGGCGGCTTTCACCTCGTCGAGGGCATTTTGCACGGCGCAGGCGGTGCCGGCCAGTTTGAACATCCCCAG